>CAZODM010000001.1:0-98779 GCA_964578585.1 uncultured Desulfobacterales bacterium
AAAAAATGTAAAGATTACAGACTCACACATATATGATCTAGTAGCACATCTAATATAAAATTTGATAAATCTGCTCTTACCCTTTTACCCATTTAATCTTTTTTATAGAGTAATCCAACATGCTTTAGTGTGCAGTCCAAGCTTTTTCTCATAAAAATCTTACAAAAAGGTAAGATAAAACTTTATCTACCAATAGCCCTTTTTAGGTTGCAAATGGCAATCTCATAGCCATAAAGGGCTTGATGATAATTTGTTTCTGCCTGCGTCAAATACTTTCTAGCATCAAGGACATCAGTAGAAGTAGCAAGTTGATGTTTGTACTGCAAATTTGTAATTCTGTAGTTTTCTCGTGCTTGTTTTAATGCACTTTTAGCCGTTGCTATATTTTTAAGAGCAACTCTAACTGAAAGCCATGCTCTTTTTACTTGGAGTTTAACCTTGTTTGTCACATCATATATAGTTTGTCTTAATATAAAGACATTATCTTGAGCAGCTTTTACTTGATGATATGTCTCACCCCATGAAAATATATTCCATTTAGCACTTACTATAACCATAGAATTGTATGAATTTGTATAATCATTACGTTTTGCCAAAAGATCATCTCCTTCTTGTTGATAACGAGCAACAAGTGCAATCTGGGGCCAAAACTGACTCTTAGCTAATTTAATACCTAGTTCTGCCTGCTTTAATTTTAAATTAAGCTCTGTTAAAATGGGTCTATTACTTAAAGCAATTTTTAGATAGTTCTCTAGTGACCCAATGGGAGCCAACACAATATTGGCATCCTTTACCCTAATAGGCAAGGTTATATCTCTATTAAGTAATATATCTAAAAGAGCTCTTGCTGCTTCTAAATCACTTTGGGCTTTTACAAGCCTTTGTTTAGCAGCAGCAACAGCAACCTGTGATTTTAGTAGATCATTGTACTCAATAAGCCCTTGTTTGTAGAAATTTTGTGCATCTTTTAAATGAGCTTCCAGTTGATCTAGATTTTCTTTAGCTACCTCAACATTACTCTTTTTAAACAGTATGTTGTAATAACATATAGATACTGCTCTAATAAGATCTAATCTAGTTTGTTCCTTTTTTATTCTTGCAATATCGACTCCAAGTTGTGCTAATTTTTGTTTAGTAACTAATGCAAAACCTGTAAAAAGAGGCTGTATAATACTTATATCCCATTTTATATCTCTATCTTTACCTGCAGGAAACTCTGTTGCAGGATAGGGTGGAATAGCAAACTTCATATATGGTGCTTCTTTAAGTCTAGTGTAACTATATTCAACATTAACCTTTGCCCATCTAGCTGCCCAAGATGCCTTCTCTTTTTGAATACTGGCCTTTATTGCAGCTAAGCTCGCCTTCATATTGGGATTATTTTTTAACGCTATAGAAATAGCTTGATCTAAATCCACAACTAGTGGTTTAAGGGGAGTCATCTGTTGTGCCCTAACTGGATAAGCATTTAGTATAAATAAGATTATCAAAAAAAACGTAATCTTATATTTAAAAGCAGACATATTTACTCCTTCCATATCCCCTTTTGTTTAAGTTGATTAAAAATCTCTTCTTTTAATAAAGGGCCTAAAAATATCCTCATTATCTTTTTTGCATCCAGCATAGCATCTTGTGCATCATTGTCTAACCACTCCATAATAATAGCATTTGTAAGTCCATTTAGAGAAATAGCCAGTATCCGTGCCGAAGCTATTTGTATTAAAAGTCCCTTCATAAAAGCCTGTTCGAATATTTTAGCCAATTTACTTATAATATCTTCATGAAGGCTCAATAGCTCTTTATCTAAGCCTACCTTTATATTAAATCTTGCACCTTGAGTCTCTGTTAGATAGAGTCGTATAAAGGCTTTGTTTTCCCTAAAAAAGGAAAGCTTACCATTTATATATGCCTCTAACGCTAAAAGAGGATCATCGCTTTGCTCAAGTGCTACACTAAGTAATCTATGACAACTTCTAGCCTTTTCTAGTACAAGTTGTCTATATAAATTTTCTTTATTACCAAAAAATTTATATAAAGTACCAAGACCAAACTCTGCTTTTTGTGCTATTTCTTGCATAGATACATTATGAAACCCTCTTTCTGAAAAAAGTTCTAGGGCTACATCTAAAATCTCTCTTTTATAAAGTCTCTCTTGCTCTTTTTTTCTCCTTTCTTTCTTTGCCTGATCCCTATAAATCTGTTCCATGTCTCCTATCCTTACATCTTATTATTAAATTGCTATATGCTTTTTGCTATTCTTCTCTACCTTAAAGAAAAACAAAATTGGCAGACCCAATAATGCCAATATAGCTAATATCTTAAAACTAGCTTGATAAGCAATAAAATAGGCATGAGCCTTTATATAAAGATCTATAAGTGCATTTGCTTGTTCTTTTGCAAAGGAAAGACACGCCCCCTTTGCCATAAATCCTTTTACTGCCCTTTGCCAAGCTAATAAAAACGGTGAGTGTCCATAGTTTGTATGACAACTTAGCATATCAAAAAAGTAGCTGGCCTTTCTCTCAAGTATTGTTGTGGCAATAGCTGTACCTATAGAACCACATACTAACCTAGTAACATTTTGGATAGATGAACCCATATTGACCTTTGTTTCTGGTACATTTTGTAAAGAACCTGTTGTAAGAGTAGGAAAGAGTGGACCTGCAGGAATACACCAAAGTATAAACATCATCAACACTACAGATTTAGGTGTATATAAATCAAAAATACTCAATGAATAAGAAAAAATAACAAAAAATACCATACATAAAATAGCTATTGGACGAACCCCTATACGATCAGATAAGGCACCTCCTACAATAAGTGAAATTCCCATGGCAATTGATCCAGGAAGCATAATAAGACCAGAAAGCAAGGTTGGATACATCCTAAGTCTTTCCATATAAAGAGGCATTAAATAAAATATACCATAAAGCGTTAAGCTAAATATACCAAGTGTCACAACTCCTATTGTAAAAATAGGATCTTTAAACAAAGAAAGATCTAATACTGGATAATGCTGATAATGTTCCCATATCAAAAAAGCTATTAGAGAAACTACTGATATAACAATAAGGCTAATTATAAAGTAAGACTGTAGCCAACCCTTTTCTTGCCCTTTAGTGATAAATGTGATAAGACTCCCTAAAAATATTGCCAGCAGTATAAAACCAACCCAGTCAAAGGGCCATGGTGTTTCATCTTCTGGTTTTACATCTTCTAAAAGCATTACTGCCAATAAAAATCCTATTATCCCCACTGGTACATTTACATAAAATATCCAACGCCAACTCAAGTGTTCTGTTAAAAAACCACCAATTGTAGGGCCTAGTGCAGGTGCAAAACTTGCTCCTAGTCCATATATCCCCATTGCCAACCCTGCCTCTTCTTTAGGAAAGACTAAGAATAGTATAGTCATAGAGATTGGCACTATTAGACCTTCTCCTATACCTTGTATTAATCTTCCTATAAGCATCTCTGTTAAACTTGTTGCTTGTCCACATATAACACTCATAGTCAAAAAAATAACCATACCAAACATATATACAAATCTATAAGAAGTAGCTGCTCCAAGCCAACCTACAATAGTCATTGCTACTGCAGAACCAATCATATAAGCAATAATTACCCATTGAATACCATAAGTATCTGTATTAAGAGCAGCTAACATCTTGGGAATAGTAATATCTACTATGGTGGTATCTAACAGGGTCATAAAAGTGCCTATCATAACTATAATGGCTGCAATCCATTTATATGAAATACCCAATACTGGTTCAAAGTTTCTAGCCACTTTTAGACCCTCTTTTTTGTTTTATCTATTTCTTATTGTTTTCCTTTAGTATTCCGATCTCAACACTCATTCCAGGAGCAAAGGTTACATTATAGTCTTTAGTAAATTCAATTTTTACAGGCAGTCTTTGCACAACCTTTGTAAACTCTCCTGCAGTAACATCACGAGGAATTAAAGCAAATTTAGCAGCTGCTGCAGGTGTTATACGAACTACTTTTCCCTTAAATTTCTTACCAGGATAAGCATCCACCCAAATGTCTACTGGACATCCTACATGTACTCCCTCTAATTTAGTCTCCTCAAGATTTGCCATAATATATATATCTTTAGGATTATAAATGGCTAAAATGGGTTGGCCAGCAGCTACAAAATCTCCCACATCTACAAAACGTTTTGCAATGACCCCGCTAATCGGAGATTTAATTATGGTATGTGAATAAGCTAGTTGTGCCTTTTTTAGTTTTTTTGTATAGACCTTCACAGAGGCCTTTGCAACACAAAGTGCCTTCTTGGCAAAAAGAACTTGTTTTTTGGCAAGCACAATCTCTTCCTTTAACGATAGGGCCCTAGAAAGTGCTTCTTTAGCCGCTTTTAAAGCTTCTTTGGCTTGAATATAGGCAGTCTTTTGCGCATCATACTTGCTTTGAGACACAGCATGCTGCCTTAATAATGCCTTTAAGCGATAGAAATTCTTTCTAGCAAGTGAAAATCTTGATTCTGCAGCACTTAGATTTGCCTTTGCAGTTTTTATTGTAGTTGCTACTTTATGTTTAGTTAGAATAAGAGCAGCCTTTGCCTTTTCAACTGCAACCTCTGCCTGCTGTTCTTTACATATCGCCTCCTCTAATCCGGCCTTTCTTATAGCGACAACAGCTTTATAGTCTTTTTGATCTATTACAGCTAGAATTTGTCCTTTTTTGACGTGCTGTGCTGTATTTACAAATATTCTTTCTATATGTCCGCTTACCAAAGGAGCTATATCAATAATATCAGATGAAATAAAGGCATCATCAGTAACAGCATGAGTAAATCTATAATAAAGCCACTTGCCACCCCAAATAACACCAACGATTAATACAACAATAAGTATTATAAAAAATATCAATTTTTTGGAATTATTCTTATTTCTTTGACTCTTTTTCACTTCTTGATTCTCTGCTCTCTTCTCCATTGGCTAACCCCTTTGGTAGACATATTCAGAAATTAAAATTCTAATTCTGAATCTAAATTTCTCAAAAATTTTATAAGTCCTATTTTGACGAAAGTCAATCAATAATTTCATATCCAATACTTGATGTCTCTTTTTGATCTTCCATACTAAGGCCTTTAGATTTTGGATCATAAAATAATAACAATAGTGGCAATACACATAGAACTACAATTGCAAGTATCTTAAAGACTGCTTGGTATGCTATAAAATATGCATGCATTTTTATGTATAGAAACATTAAATAATTGGAAAGCACCTTGGCCTGTGAAGATGTAAAACCTTTCATATGAAAGAACTCCATTGCCTTAAGATAAGCCTGCATAAACGGTTTTGACCCAGGAGAAGTATTATAAGAATAAAGTGAGAAGTAATAAGCAGCCTTTCTTTGAAGCATTGTAGTAGCAAAGGCTGTCCCTATACATCCTGCAATTAGACGAGTTACATTAAAAATAGAGGAGCCTTTATTGACCTTTTCATCAGGTAAGGAATTTAATGCCTTTGAGGTAAGAGTAGGGAACAGTGGCCCAATTGGGATCCCCCATAACATAAAAAATACTATAACCATAAACTTTGAGGTATATAAATCTAAGGATCCTAAAAGATAAGTAGAAATACTTAAAAGTATTACACAAACAATAGAGACAGGCCTTGCTCCAAATTTATCAGACAATATCCCCCCAATTACTACAGAAATACCCATTGCAAGGGAACAAGGAAGCATAGCAAAACCTGCTAAAAGGGTTGTATAACCTCTTAAGGATTCCATGTATAAAGGCATTAGATAAAAACTTCCATACATAGCTCCACCAAAGATGAATCTACCAGCTGTACCTATTGTAAAAAGTCTATACTTAAATAGCTTAAGATCCCAGATAGGATGTTTACATACAAACTGCCATATAACAAATAAGACCCCTGAAAATATGGCAATAAGCATCATCCAGATGATAAAATCTGAAAACAGCCAACCTTTTTCCTGTCCTTTTGTCAAAAAGGTAATAAGTGAACCTAAAAATGTAGCCAGAAGCAAAAAACCAAGCCAATCAAAATCTTGAGATTCACTCCCTTTAGGTTTATGTTCCTCTAGCAGAAAGGTTGCTAATAAAAATGCTATAATACCAACAGGTATATTTACATAAAAAATCCATCTCCAATTTAGATACTCTGTTAAAAGTCCTCCTATTGTTGGGCCTAGAGCAGGTGCAAAACTTGCTCCCAGTCCATATATCCCCATGGCTAACCCTGCTTCTTCTTTAGGAAACGAAAGTAGAAGTATGGTCATTGAAATAGGCACAATGAATCCTTCTCCAATACCTTGGATTAATCTCTCAACTATCATTTCTCCAAGGCTTGTTGCTTGTCCACAAAAGGCACTAGCTGTTAGAAATATAATTAGACCTAAGATATATACAAATTTATAGGAAGTTACATCTCCAAACCAACCTACAATAGTCATAGCTATGGCAGAGCCAACCATATATGCAATGACAACCCACTGAATACCATAAATATCTGTATTTAAAGCAGGAATCATTTTAGGAATAGTGACATCAACAATCGTCGTATCTAAAAGAGTGATGAACATACCTAGCATTACAACAAGGGCTGCAATCCATTTATATGAGCCAGTACCATCTCGCATAAAGAAAAGTCCTTAAAATATTTCAGAAATTTAAATTCAGATTTAGAATTTAAATTTTTTATATGTAAAAAGCAACTAATTTTTAAATATTGTTTATTTTTTTATTTGACATCTTAGAGATAATAATATATTCTCTTAATTAAGAATTATTATTAATTGATAAGGAGACAAAAATGATTGATACTATGGAGGAATTAAAACAACAAAGGGAAATTGTAAACAATATAGATTGGGATATGACACCTGAAAAAGCTATCGATATGTATTTGGAATGGGGTGCTAGTTGGTGCAGAGGAACAGAATTTGTTAAAGGAAATGAAGAATCTTATTATTTTGTAATTTATGATTGGGAAAAACCTGCAACAGTAACTTTAATAAAAAGAAACACGAAAGAAGTAAAAGAGTTGGCTAAGATCCCAATAAAACCTAGCTTTATAGATGAGGCACAAAAACAATTTGGAGTAAAAGCAGGAGTTGGTGTTTATCCCTTACCTGAAGAACTAAAATCTTGGTTAATTAAAAGACTCTCAGTCCTATAGCCTCTCATTTATCCCATCATAAAAGGGGGTGATCAAGATCACCTCCTTTTATAATTTTTAATCTATGAATTATCCATTGTAGGTTTTAATAAAAATTTTATATTATATATCATCAAACATAACAAAAAGATGGGGGTGTTTGTGAAACACTATCTTGTTACTCGTATGCCCAATGAACCAGGAGCACTTCATAAAGCTGCAAAGATAATTCGAGAGTATCAGGGGAACATATCAAGAATACACTACGATAATAGAATAGATCCGCATACAACTTTTTTTGAGATTACAGTACCAGATGAGAAATCCATAAAAAAAATTACAGAAGGTTTACATAAGATTGGATACTTACAGGAAAGCCTAGAACCTATTGGTTTTTTAAAATTTAATGTTTATCTACCCAATAGACCGGGTGCCCTATTTGAATTTTTAAATTATACGACTTCTGCTAAAGCTAATATAGCTTTTTTAGACTTTGATGAAAAGGGAAAGCATCCTGACAGATTAACAGTAGCACTTACAATAGAAAAGTCTTCTATTATAGAAAAACTATTAAATGAATTAAAATCTAAATACAGGATAGAAATCCTTGAATACGATCCTCAAGCAAAACAACTAGATAATACGGTTTTTTATATACAATTTGCTCAACAACTTAGGGAAATACTAGGTGGAACAGAAGATAAGTTCTTATTGCGTCTATTAAATGATATAAATCATATAGTGCAAGAACTTACAAATCTAAAACAGGATCCTTTTAAGGTTTTTAAAAGTATAGTTGAAACAGGAAAAAGACTAAAAGAAACAGCAAGAACTCAATTTTATTCTGATATACAATCTATTAAGCTTAAAAATCAAATCATGCTTCATTGCTTTCAATTCCCATGTGGTGGAAATATTTTTATTTTAACTTCCCCTGAAGATATGATAATGATAGACTCTGGTTTTGGGATATACCACGATAGCTTTATAAAATTATTCAATGAATTAGACATCGATAATATAAATAAACTTTCTAGGATATTTATAACTCATGCAGATGCAGATCATGCAGGAGGAGCTGGATTCTTTAACTGTCCATCTTTTATGCATAAAGCTACAAGTGAAGTGATAGATATCGCTAATAGAGCTTATGGTTCTAGAATTGAAAATTCTATTCTAGAAGAAGTTTATACAAAACTTATCAATTTATTTTCTCATTTTACTCCCCCAACCAATCGAGAGATTTTCCCACAAAAGGTGTTAGGATTAAAAAAGATATTCCCAATTATATATCGTTTTAATTTTGCTGGTTATAATTTTGACGTATTAGAAAGCCTTGGAGGGCATCTGTTTGGACAGGTATACTTTTTATGTGAAGAATTAGGACTTTTGTTTACAGGAGATAGTCTTATAAACTTTAAAAGTCTTACAGAAGATAAAAAAGAATTTGCTACCTTAGCAACAATTCTAATGACTTCTGTAAATGTAGATTCTGAAATAGCATCAAAAGAAAGACAAACTCTTATAGATATCGCTAGAGAACTAGATAAAGAACTAAAAAATAGAGGACAAAATTGCCTTATATGTGCAGGCCATGGAGCTATTTCCATATTAGAAGATTCACAACAACTTGTAATCCCTAACTATTTAACACCAACAAGAAAAATTTTAACCTCTCACTAAATAAAATCTTAAAAAACCCGACAAGAAGATAGAAGCTATAGAAAATACCAATATTACTATAGCTCTACAAATCAGCTCTTTGCTAAGTGAGGAGGTAAAAAAATGGCAAAATGTGAATTACTAGACACCTGTGGCTTTTTTAAAAATTTTAAAGCTAATTCAGAAGTTATAAAACAAGGTTGGATAAAGATGTATTGTGAAGACAAAGCAAAATCAGAAAAGTGTGCACGCAAGCAATATCGTAAAAAATATGGAAAACCGCCGGCAGATAATATGACTCCAACAGGGAAAATGCTTTAAGCAAAAATTAAGGGGGAAGAAATCCTTCCCCCTTCTTAACCAAAAAATTAATCAATAATATCAATAATAATTAAATATCAAAATAGAGATAGAATTCATATGGATGTGGACGAAGTTTAACAGGATTGACCTCATTTTCCATCTTGTACTCAATCCACATATCAATGACATCTTGGGTAAAGACATCACCCTTTAGTAAGAACTCATGATCCTCTTTAAGAGCTTCAATTGCCTCTTCTAATGAAGCTGGAGCAGAAGGTATATTAGCAAGCTCTTCTGGTGGAAGATCATAGATATTTTTATCAAGAGGCTCACCTGGATCAATCTTGTTTTCAATTCCATCAAGAGCTGCCATAAGCATAGCTGAAAATGCAAGATAACCATTACAAGATGGATCAGGAGTTCTAAACTCAAGCCTTTTTGCCTTTGGAGAAGGTGAATACATAGGAATTCTTATTGCAGCACTTCTATTTCTACTAGAGTAAGCAAGTGTTACAGGAGCCTCAAAGCCCGGCACAAGTCTCTTATAAGAGTTGGTGGATGGATTAGTAAAGGCACATAGAGCTCTACCATGTTTTAATATACCACCAATAGCATAAAGTGCTGTCTCAGAAAGCCCAGCATATTTATCTCCTGCAAATACTGGCTCACCATCTTTCCAGATACTAAAGTGGGTATGCATTCCTGTCCCATTGTCTTCAAACAATGGCTTTGGCATAAATGTAACTGTACGACCATGGCGATATGCTACCATCTTTAAGATATATTTAAACCAAAGAAGTTGATCTCCCATAACTACCAATGGCTTAAAACGCATATCTATCTCTGCTTGACCTGCAGTAGCAACCTCATGATGCTGACACTCAACATCTATACCCACTTGCTCGAGTGTAAGAAGCATCTCACTTCTCATATCTTGGAACTTATCCATAGGTGGCATTGGGAAGTAGCCCTCTTTATGTCTTGGCTTATAACCAAGGTTGGGGCATTCATCCCTACCAGAATTCCATATACCCTCAATAGAATCTACCTCATAGAAGCATCCATTGCTTGCATTGTCAAAACGAACATCATCAAAGATAAAGAATTCTGCCTCTGGTCCAAAGTAAGCTACATCACCTACGCCTGAATTTTTCAGATAAGCCTCTGCCTTTTGAGCAACATTTCTAGGATCCCTTGTATATTTTTCCCTTGTAACAGGATCTACAATGTTACAAATAAGTGCTAAAGTAGGTACCTCATAGAAAGGATCTATCTGTGCAGTATCAGGATCTGGTACAACTAGCATGTCACTTGCATGAATTGGTTGCCAACCTCTAATACTTGAGCCATCAAAACCAAAGCCATCTTCAAAACTTGACTCTGAAAGCTCCCCTATTGGAACACTAAAGTGCTGCCACACGCCAGGGAAATCTACAAAGCGTAAGTCTACAACCTTAACTCCCTTTTCTTTGGCTAGCTCTAGGACCTCTTTTGGTGTCATATTTTTCCTCCTTTTATGTGATTTTCAAAATTAACTTTAATATTTTTATTAATGGAAAAATTTTTAACATCTTATCTAAATAAAAACTAGCAAAAAGTGAAAAGTTATTCACTTAATATCAAAAGAACTATCACCTCCCTCTTAACACATAGAGAAGGGAGAGCTTAATCTCTTCTTGTAACTCAGGATCTTCAACTTTTTGTCCCCATTTATCAAGAACATAAAATACATCTACTACTTGATCTACCCTTGGACCAATCTTGGCTCGGTATATATTGATATCAAACTCAGACAAAGTCCTTGTGACATCATAGAGCAATCCAGGTCTTTCGTTAGCATATACTTCAATGATAGTATAGAAATCTGAACTCTTATTATCTATTAAAACTTCTACGTTATTACCTGACCCCTTAGGAACCTTACAAACCCCAACAGGAAATCCCTTATGTTCAAGGCGTCTTGCGATACCCATCCTGCCTTCTATGGCCTTAATAAGATCTTTTTCCAAGGCATCCCAATCTTGTTCCTCATAAGATATAGATAAAAAAGACTTTAATTCTAAAAGATCAACTGCAGTTCCATCCTTCCATGTAAATATCTGAGCCCCTAATACACCTAAATTATGAAGTGCGAGTACTCCACATATTCTAGCTAAAAGACCTGTGCAATCTCTGGCAATTATTAATAGTTGCCAACAATTACCTTTATCCTTAGGGAAAATAAAACAGCATCGATCTTTTAACTTTGAAGCTATATTTAAATGACTACAGATATCTTCTGGAGTAAAGCTTAGTAGATACTCTTCAGGTAATTTATCAATATCTTCATTAGTACCTATAAGTTTTCTGATCTGTTGCCTCATCCATTCAACATTTTGAATCCTGTCAGGATCAATTAGATCTTTTCTTTCTAAAAGATGAGCAATCTTAAGATATAGTTCTAACAAAAGAGCTGCTTTCCACTCACCCCATACATTTGGCCCTGTTGCCTTAGCATCAGCTATAGATAAGAGATAAAGAGAATTTAGTCTCTCACTATCTCCAATATGTCTTGCACACCTTAGTATAAAGTTTTCATCATCAAGATCTCTTCTAAGAGCAGTGTCCATCAAAAATAGGTGATTCTCTATCAAAAACACTAAGAGCTCAATCTCTTCATCAGACAGTCCCATCCTTGAACCAATCTGTGCCGCCATCCTAGCTCCTCTTTGAGCATGACCATGTCCAAAACCTTTTCCTATATCATGAAGTAAACCCGCCAACAATAAGATATGGGGGTGTTTTAGTCTATTAAAAATAGCTGATTCTGCATACCTTAATTTGGCTAATTGTGATACAGTCTCTAGACAATGTCTATCTACCGTATAGGTATGATAAACATCATGTTGAGCTAATGACTCTATATGAGCAAACTCTGGAATATAGGCAGATAAAAGTCCTATCTCAAGCATCGGTTCAAGAGCAAATAAAGGATTTTCTGAAGACAAAATACTTAAAAATGCATTTCTCATACGCTTTGAAGAACGCATTTTGTCATCTATAAGTCTAAGATTTGCCCTAATAAATCTACGAGTACTGTGATGTACAGGGATAAAATGCTTAGCACTATGATAAAAAAGCCTCATAAAGATATATGGACGTCTTGTAGGTAAACTTCTATCAGACAGATAAATCCTATTATTGACCACTTCAATACCTAACTCTAATTCTTTGGAATTTGACTCTAGAGGAGGATGAATAGTTTCTAAGACATGCTCAAAAAACAACTGATGTGTTATAGAAAGAACTCTCATATTGCTGTATAGCTTACTCATGAAATGTTCAACTGCAAGCATTCCATCTTTATCTTTATGTCCAAAGATCTTAGCTAGTTCAAGTTGATATTCAAAATACAATCTATCATTTTTTCTATTACTCAAAAGATGGAGTTGGTTTCTTATCTCAATGAGTTCATCCCACGCAATCTCGATATTTTTGCGTTCATCCAGAGTTAATAAGCCTGCAGATTCTAACTCCTTTAGGGTATTAAGACCAAAAATAGCCTTTGCAGTCCAAAGGACATTATGTAAATCTCTTAAACCACCTCTACTTTCTTTTATATTTGGTTCAAGAAGATAACTATGCTTACCAAATCTAGAAATGCGGGCCTGTATATGATCTAACATCTGCTCCACAAACTCTTTGCGCCTACCTTGAATAAAATGTTCATTAAACTTGGAAATTAACTCTTTAAAAAGCCTTGAATTCCCCTCTATGAGTCTAGCATCCAACAGAGCTACTTGTAAAAAGAAATCCTCTTCTGCATCCTTTATACATTCATCTATTTTTCTTACACTATGGCCTACATCTAATGAAGCATCCCAAAGTGGATATAGTATATTGCTTACTATCTCTTCTATACGTTCTTTTTTTATAGAAGAGTCATATAAAATTAAAAGATCTATATCTGCATAAGGATGTAAATCACACCTTCCATATCCACCAAGGGCAATAAGTGCAAGGTTCTCATTCTTTATTACATTTTTGTTAAAACTTTCTGACAAATATGAATCAAATTGTAAAGAATATTCTTGTAAAAGAGCTCGCCCCCTTAGCCCTCTTCCCCACAATTCATTTAAGGCTTGTTCTCTAAGAGGGGGAAGTTTTAACAGTTTTTTTGAAACTTCCTTTACTAAATGCACAATAACCTTAATCCCTTATACAATTTAATACACTAAAAAATACTAAAGATTATATACTAGACATGGCAAACGTCATGCCATGTCTAGTACATTTTGAAAAATTATATGGCATCCTTACCCCTTTCTCCAGTTCTAACCCTAACGACCTCCTCAATCGGTAAGACGAATATTTTTCCATCTCCTATCTTACCAGTATAGGCTGCCTTACGAATAGTCTCTACAACTTGATCTACTAAAGAAGCCTCTACAATAATCTCCATTTTTACCTTTGGGATAAAGTCAACCACATACTCTGCACCACGATATACCTCTTTATGTCCCTTTTGACGTCCATACCCCTTGACCTCTGAGATAGTCATACCTTTAATACCTATCTCATTTAGAGCATCTTTTACATCGTCTAGTTTAAAAGGTTTTATTATTGCCTCTATCTTTTTCATTCACTCCTCCTTTTTACAATCTTGTGAAAATTAATCCTATATATTGTAACCAATTTCACTGTGTTGTGTAATATCTAAACCCTGTACCTCTTCTTCTTCTGTTACCCTTATTCCTATAATGAGATCCAATACCTTGAGAATAATAAAAGTTACAACAAATGAAAAGACTACAGCAGTAGATGCAGCAATTAATTGTACAACAAACTGATGAGGATTACCGTAGAATAAGCCATTTGCTCCACTTGCATTTACTGCTACAGTAGCAAATAAACCAGTTGCAAGTGCTCCCCAAAAACCACCAACTCCATGGACACCAACAACATCAAGTGCATCATCATAGCCAATCTTACTCTTTAGTAATACAGCACAGTAACATAATACTCCTGCAACTAAACCTATAATTAAGGCCCCAATTGGAGTTACAAAACCACATGCTGGTGTAATCGCAACAAGCCCTGCAACAGCACCAGAAGCAGCTCCTAAAGAAGTAGGTTTACCTTGATAAATCCACTCGGCAATAAGCCAAGAAAGTGCTGCTGTACCAGTAGCTACTTGAGTTGTGAAAAATGCCTCAGTAGCACATTTACCTGCTGCTAGGGCACTTCCTGCATTAAAACCAAACCATCCAAACCAAAGCATTCCTGCACCAAATATAGTCCAAGTAAGATTATGAGGATGAAAAGCCTCTCTACCGTATCCTTTTCTTCTACCAATTACAAGTGCAGAAGCAAGTGCTGCAGCACCAGAACTAATATGAATAACTGTTCCTCCAGCAAAGTCTAATGCACCAAGCTTTCCTAACCAGCCACCCCCCCATACCCAATGGCATAAGGGGAAATAAACTAATGTGCTCCATAAAATTACAAAAATGAAAAATGCAGAAAATTTCATCCTTTCTGCAAATGCACCTGTAATAAGTGCTGGGGTTATAATAGCAAACATCAATTGAAATGCACAGAAGAGAAGATGTGGAATTGTCTTTGAATAGGGTCCAGGATTAAGCCCTACCCCATTTAAAAATGCCCATTTTAAGCTTCCTATTATACCATTTACATCAGGTCCAAACGAAAGAGAATATCCATAAAGTACCCAAAGAACAGTTATAATACCTAAACAAATAAAACTCTGAAGCAGAGTAGACATAACGTTCTTTTGTCTTACTAAACCCCCATAAAAAATTGCTAGCCCTGGAGTCATAATCATTACCAAAGCTGTTGCAGCAAGCATCCACGCAGTATCTCCTGCGTTAATCATCTTGCATCTACCTCCTGTTTATTTTTTAAAAGACAATCTTGTAGTTCTAAACTACAGGATTGTAGATATAGCAGGAGATATGCCATTTAAGTTAACCATTGAATAAACAGTCTTTTTTGTAATATTAATTTAATTTAATAAAAAAATAATGTAACATTTTTGAAATAAAATAAATATCTATTGTACAAAAATGTAATTATCTTTTATTGAAAATAAAAAGGCCGGCAAAAGCCGGCCATTATAACAATATTAAAATCGGAGAACATATTAGAAGAACATATCTACAGTAATTGCGCCATACACATAATTATCTACTAAATCTTTAGCATCCCCTGTAATTGGGAAACACCAAGAAATCTGAGGGATTACAGATATGCTTTGTGTAACAGGGATATTAAGGGATGCAGAGAGAAGTCCATCATAAAATCCATTAAATTTATGTTTGCCATCATTATCAGGATATTGTTCAAAGTCACCAGAAATCAAATAATCTCCAGAGGCTGTAAGATCTAATCTTACATTTTCATATACATTAACACTATGATAAAGAGATAAATTAATAAATGTTGCTGGATAGTGAGCAAAGTCTTGATATATAGTAAGAGTTGGTTTTAAAAATGCTTTTGCCATTTGTCCAGAAACATAAATTTCCTGTCCATCTTTTTGTTGATCATAGGCATAATATGTATAACCTGCTTCAACATAATATGGACCAATATCTTTACCATAACCAACGGTCATATCTGTCTCAGTTAATGCATCATCTTTCTTGCCCCAATTAGCAGTATCTATATTCTGCCATATATTTACATAGGCATTTCCATAACCAAAGGTAATTGATGGCTGCAAGCAGATATCATTTTTAGTAGTATTATCAGCTCGGCCCCTCCATACATATTGATTTGTTAAAGTTAATGATAAATCAGTCTGAATCTCTTTAGGATTAAATGCAAGTTGTGCTGCATTTACATTAGAGGTGAACACCAAACTTGTCATTGCAAAGACAAAAGCAATTAGTAGTGACCATTTCTCTTTGGTAATTTTCATTGTAGAAACCTCCATTCATTATTTTTCTTTTTTAAGAAAAGTAAGCGGCTACCCCCTTTCATAAGGTAACCGCATAAAAGTAACCAATAAAATTGATTAGAAGGATATATCAAGTGTTACACCACCATACACAAAAGAGTTTTGTCCACTTCTTCCTGCATCAAACTCAGGCAAGCTAAGAAGCTCTCCAGCCTTTTTGCTAAGAGGAAAAGACCAATCTATCTCTGGAGTAATAGTTACCCCATTTGCTACAGGGAAGGTAACTGAAGCATATAATAATCCATCTTTGAAATCATTAAAATCTTTATCTGCGTTATTACCATCCGGATATGTTCCTTTATCGTTAGAAGCTAAATAGCTAACCTTAGCACCTAAATGCACATCCATATTACCTAATCCTGTTAAAGAACCAATTGGTAAATCCTGAGAAATTCCTAAAGTTATATAAGTACCTGGATAATGCCCAATCTCTCTATAAATAGTAAGTTTTGGATTCAAAATAGTATTTAGGGTACCAGATACATAAAGTTCATGACTATCATAAGCACCTGAAAGCGCATACCAAATATAGCCACCTTCCACTGTTACAGGTCCCAGATCTTTACTATAGCCAAATGTAAAATCTGTCTCATTTAAATTATCCATACCGCTTTGCCAAGGATTTGTATCAATATTTTGCCAAATGTTTACAAATGCCCCTTCATAACCAAAGGTATAAGATGGCTGAATCACTAAGCTATCCCTAGAATGTGCTTCTCCACGCCAGATGTACTGACTCATAAAACTCACAGATACATCAACAGTAGGCTTTTGTTGTTGAGCATGAGCAGGGACAACCCATGCACCAGATACTACTAGTGCTAAAACAGCATACAACCAGGCGAACCTACCAAACAAATTCTTCATAACACAACCTCCTCATTTATTCTTTACATTTTTTGTTCACTAAAAAGCAAAAATTATACCTCTTATATTAACTTAATACGTTTTAATTAGAAGCTAAAAAATAAATAATTATTCAAAAGTTAGGGATGATATTTTATGCCAAATTCCATCATACCAGTGAACAGCTAATAAACTAGAGACTTCTAAGCCACAGTGATCTTGTCTATATGGCAAAAAAGTCCCCATAACGCCTACATAGGGTTCTTTAAAAGACTGTAGAGACTCCCTAATATCTGCTCTGGTAAGATAATTTGTATTTAATGCTGCTTTTGTAAATAAATTTATTGCATCCCATGCACAGCCAGATGCCATTATACCACTAGGACCAACATCTTCTAAATTTATTTTAACTTGTGTGCTAAAAATAGACACTGGAACATAATTACTAGAATTAGTATCTATTAAACTTGGAGCTAAAATAGGTGGAAGTGCACTAACCATATCTAATTCAGACAAGTTAAAAGGAATATTCTTATTAAAATCGCATAAAGGCAAGGCAATCGTAGCTCCTGTTAATATAGCACTTTGGCACACATAACCCACCCTAGAAGGATCTATCCAACAGATAACTACTTGTGCCCCTTGAGCTAATAAACTCTTAAGTTGAGGTGTCATATCTGTATCTGTAGAAGCAAACTCTTTAATACCTACAAGTTTAATGTTATATTGTAATCCATATCCCTTTAACCACAAAGAAGCATCTTCTCCTTTTTTAGTACTTTCTACTAAAATACCTACTCTTTTAAAACCTTGTTTAGTTATAGCTTTATATATTGCTTTCATTATAACAGATCTAGGAGGTGATACAGAGAATACCCAATATATACTTCTGCCTGCTAGCGGAAAAACATCTTTATCCCCACAGGTAAGTATTAATGGCACCTGATGTATAGAACAAAAATTCCACAAAGTTGTTATAAGTTCAGGATGTGTAGGACCTAAGATAGCAAGTACATGCTTTTGATACAATAAGACCCGAGCTCCTGCTAAAAGTTGCTTTTTAAGCCCTGCAGTATCTGCAACATATAATTTTAAAGGCCTTCCATTTATACCACCCTGAGAATTTATATCATTAACAGCCTGCCTCGCTGCTTGAAGTGCACAAAGACCTAAGCGTGCATCTGGTCCAGAAAGATCCCACAAAGCCCCAATTACAACAGGTTCATTAGAACCTGGCGGTGATTGAGCTAATAAATTATAAGGAAAAGAAAAATAAAAACTTATTAGAATTACTATAAAAATACAAAAGGATACAAAGTTGTTTTTTTTATCTAACATTTTTGTCACATTTATATTATTCTAACATTTTCAATTGCTTTTTAGCTACCCGTGCTTGAGGAGTATTGGGATAAAACTTTATCAGTTTTTTTAAAACGATTTTAGCACTATCAGTATCTCCAAGTCTTACAAATGCAAGTCCCTGCTTTAAAAGAGCATCTGGAACCTTATTAGACTGAGGAAACTCACTTATAACCTTTTGATAATCCAATATTGCCTCTTCATAACGCTGCATCCTGTACTCACATTCTCCTATCCAAAAATATGCATTTGGTACCAATGCTCCCTTAGGATTCTGATTTATATACGCTCTTAATGTCTTCTCTGCTTGTTCAAATTCACCTTTGTTAAATAGGTCTAGTGCTTGATGATATAAATCTACTTTCCCTTGAGCTATCTCTTTTCTTGTTTGTTCTACTTGCTGTGTAACCTTATTGGATGCAGCTAAGAGCTTTAATTCTTGTTGTATATTGTCTAATTCAGCCTGTATTTGATTAATCTGCTGATTTATCTTTTGATAATCTTGTTGATGCTGATAGTTTATCTGATCAACTAAACCATTTATTCGCATCTGCTCTGCCTGAAGCTCATCTAATCTATTAGATAAATTTGCTAAAGTTTGTCTAACAGAGGCTATATCCTTTTTACCAACCTCTTTAAGATCTGATCTAATAACGCTTAATTGCCGATTCATAATTTGAACCTTTTTAGTTAATGCTCTATTTTGTATATCTAAACTATTAACCCTCATCTCAAGCATATTAACTTGATCTTGAGGGGCACAACCCGCTAACAAAAAAATGGTCAACAATAAAATAGTACCGATATAAGTAATTATTGTTTTTCCCATCTTAGAGTTCATATTGCCCTCCTAATTAAAACTATATCTATCTTTTATCTGGACCCCAGTTAGGACATGTTATAGAAGCATTTTTTATCTTTAAAAGAAGCCTTTTATGTGCTCCATTTAAATACATGACATAAAGAACAGGATTAGAATTATTAATAGAACAACTAAAAACTATTTGCCTTCCATCTGGAGACCAAGATGGACTGTGGTTATTACCAATATCTGTTAATTGCTTAGGCTCTCCTCCAGATACAGGGATTGTAAATATCTCAAAATGTCCATTTACTAAACCTGAATAAGCAATCTCATCTCCCTTAGGAGACCATGAAGGATCTGTATTATAACTGCCTTGATATGTAAGCCTTATTATATTGCCACTTTTTAAATCCATAATATATATTTGAGGACTTCCCTCTCTGTTAGATACAAATGCTATTTTGCTCCCATCAGGAGACCAACACCCTGCTACATTAATACCTGGACCATGTGTAAGACGTTTTAAAATCTTTCCACGAAGATCTATAATATAGAGATCTGGATTTCCATCTTTACTTAAAGTTACCAATAATTTTTTACCATCAGGAGACCAAGCAGGTGCTATGTTAATACCTTTATAACTACAGAGCAATCGCACCTTATGAGAAATAAGATCTTTGATATACAAACAGGGACGACCATTTCTATATGACGTATAAACTAAAAGGCGACCATTGGGAGAAATCTTTGGAGAAACTACTATAGAATTATCAAACGTTTCTCTTCTAAGATCTTGGCCATCAAAATCGCATAAATAAACATCTTTTCTCTTTCCTCTTTGAATTACCATAGCTATTTGAGATAAACTTATTCCAGGCTGTCCTGTAATTGCTCTTACTACTTGATCGCAGAATTTATGCCCAATAAGCCTTAAATCCTTAACTGTACCAATATATCGAATACCAACAAGTTGTTTCCCTGTGGCAAGATCAAATAGCCTTAGATCAACTGTTAGCTTCTCTCCGTTTCTTGTAAGATCTCCTAATATAACATAGTCTACTCTAAACTTTGTCCAATCAGTATTGGGACTACCCCCATATAAGTCTGGATTTAATACAGAAAAATATCCCTGAAAATTAAGATCCCTAGACATAATAATAGATAAACGTTTACCCATTATTCTATCTTCAAACGTACCAGAAGGAGATGCTAAGTACGGAATAGCAATAGGAATCTTCTTTAAATATGGAGAGGTAATATCAATATATACCCTCTGAGCCCTTGCAAGTCCTAACATTACAAAATTAACCACTATTATAACCACAAGGGCAAAAATAAAATTATGATTTTTCCTTACATTTAACTTCATAGCAACCCTTTTATTTGCCAATTTGATTTGGTTTAAACCTAACTCCTATCTCTAGTGGTCCTGGTTGTAAGGGCGCTGGTAAAGGTGGAAATGGGCCAGATTCCTCCACCGCTCTTAAAGCTGACTGATCAAATAATTGATTACCAGAACCCTTTTCTATCCATTTTTTTATTATATTACCATGTTTATCAATACTAATAATTATAATACATTCAAGAGGTTCCTTTGAAAGTCCTTCAGGCCAAGCCCAATTCCTATGTAATTCTGGATATACATAACGTGCTAGATAATTTCTCAATGCTTGATTATATCTTTGCTTAGCCCTCTTTTGAACCACCTCTTCAAGTTGTTTTAATTGTTGTGCAAGATACTGTTCTTTCTTTTTTTCCTCTAACTGTTTTTGAATCTGTCTAATCTTTTTAGCAATAATTTTATCAAAATTCTCTATTTTTTTCTTATATTTTATACGATTAGAAGATTTCTTAACACTTTTTTTGTTAATTTTCTTTTTTAAGATTAACTTTTTTGTTGAATTTTTTCTAATCTGTTTCTTGACTGTTTTATTTTTTTTAAGCTTTGTAGCATGAATAGAAACTAAATTTTTAGATTTTTTCTTAATATATGATCTAGGTCTTTTGGTTTTGGTTTGTATCTTTACTTTTTTGACTAAAGATTTCTTTTTAACTGTTTGAGGGTTAACTACTGTTTTTTTCTTTACCTTTTTTACCTTTTTGGATTTAAGGATGTGTTTTTTAACCTTAATTTTAACCTTGGGAGTATTATATTCTACATTAAATAGATCAATTGTAACAATCTTAGGAGATCGTGCTTTTAATGGCCAATACTGGGTTAACACAAACGGTGCTAACAAAAATATAACATGAGCAAGTACTGCCCATATAAAAGCCCTTTTCCATGATGGATCAGAAAATAGACTCACTGCGAGTCTGCCTCCAGCTTATCTTTTAATACTTTTAATAGGTAGTTGCGTAACTAATCCTAATTTTTCTATACCAGCGCCCTTTATCGCAGAGATTACCTTAGCAACTAATCCATAAGCAATTGCTCTATCTGCTCTAAGGAGTACTCTTGGTTGTTTCATTTGTGTCTTCATCTGAGACAATTTCTGTTCAAGTAGATCAAGATCAACCCTTACACCATTTAAATAAATATGTCCTTTTGAATCTATTATCACATTTATAGGTATAGACTTTTGAGGAAGTGGACGAGCAGTTGCCTTTGGCAACCTAACATTTAGACCATGGGTCATCATAGGTGCAGTAACCATAAATATTATCAATAATACAAGCATGACATCTACAAACGGGGTAACATTAATATCAGACATTAAAGACTTTTTAGATGCCATTTGTTTCTCCTTTTTTAAGTCTCTAAGGATTCCTCTTGTTTATTGTCTAGAGTGGTTTTACCTTTTTGCTTACTCTTTTTGGAAGAAAAAGATACAAGTTGACGTTCTACCCTGTTTAAAAATTCATCACTGAATACCTGGAGCCTTGACTCTTCATGATTTACCCAACTTGTAAATAAGTTATATGCAATAACTGCAGGTATAGCAGTAGCTAAGCCTGCTGCAGTAGCAATAAGGGCTTCAGATATACCAGGGGCAACAGTAGCTAAACTTGCAGAGCCTTGAAGTCCTATATGTCTAAAACTATCCATAATCCCCCAAACCGTACCAAATAGACCAATAAATGGGGCTACATTACCTGTAGTTGCTAAAAAAGATAGTGCTGTATTAAGTTCTGATATCTCTTTTTCTATTCCCTTTTTTAAGGCCCTTGTTAAAATTTCAACATGAGTTTTAAGTATAAAGTTTAAATCCCCCGCGATATTGCCTTCTCTTAACTTAAGAAGTTCCCTATAGCCATGTAAAAATACTTGAGCTATACAAGAAAGTCTAAAATCTGATCTTGCTGCTGGATATACATCTGTAATTTTCATACTAGAATGAAACTCTTGTTCAAATTCCTCATCTAGCTTTGATATCTTTCTAAAGCGAGATATTTTCCAAAATATAATTGTCCAACATATTAAAGAAAAAAATAACAAAATTATAAGTACTAACTGGACAATAGGACCTGCATCCAAAATCATAGACCATATACCACCAACTATTACCTCTGTTGTCATAATAGCCTCCCAAAGACAAACTTAAATCAAATACAAAACAATCTTTGAAAATATAGAAAAAAATCTTTTTAAAATCCGTGCATTTTTTATTCCTAATGAACAAGAGGAGAAAAAATAAAGTCATCTCTGATCTTTTTAGGAAAGATACCTTTTTCATAACCTATATTATAAAGCTTAATTAAAGCATTTTTGCCTGTCTCTCCTAAATCTATAGTAAAATCATTAACATATAAATTGATATGCTTTAAAATAACATCATCATCTAACTCTTGAGCATATCGTTTAATAAAAGGCATACACTTATCCTTATTAGAAAAACCATAAAGAACACTAGATTTAATCGCTCTAGAAACTTTTGTTAGTAACTCATCACCTAACTCTCTTTTAGCTATAATACCTCCTAAAGGAATAACTGAACCTGTAGTGTCTTCCCACCACTTGCCAAGGTCACACACACAAATTAGCCCTTTTTCTCGATATGTAAATCTAGATTCATGTATGATAACACCAGCATCTACATCTCCACTAGCTACTGCATCAGGTATTTCATTAAAATACATTATTTTAGTATGTTCTAATTCTGGTAGCCATAGTTTTAAAAGTAAGTGAGCAGTAGTCCATTTACCAGGTATAGCAATTACTTTGTCCTTAAGCTCCTCTTGGTTATATTGTCTTTTAGCAACTAAAAGAGGACCACACCCCTTACCTAAAGCAGAACCACTTGGCAAAATGACATATTCATCACTTATATACCCAAACAAATGAAATGACACCTTACTTACATCCATTTCCTTTAAAATTACCCTTTTATTAAGCTCCTCAACATCTGCCACTAAATATTTAAAGTTAAAATCATAAGTTATTTGGTTATTAATAAGGGCATAAAAAATAAAGGTATCATTTGGACAACCAGAAAAACCTAGTACAAGATTACTCATAGTGACCTCTTAATTATATTGACTATATCTGTTAATTGCTTTTTTAAAGCATTTATTGCTCTTTCGAATTCCCATAATTCTATAGGATCACAAACAATATTGCTAACACTTCTTATTTCCAAAAAAGAAACATTATACATTTTACATACCTTAGCTATAGAGGCACCTTCCATATTCTCTACTTTAGCATTCCACCTACTAGCTAATCTTTCAGCTCGTCTTTTGTACATAGTAGAACAACACACGGTTACAAAATTCACAGTTAAAAAATCTGATAATCTCTCACCTAATAAAGAGCCTAATTGTGCCCTTAAATCAAAACTTAAATCCTGAGCACTTAAAATACTTATATCCTCTTCTCTATCCTTAAAACATCTAGCAATGTCTGCAAAAACCTCCTTCTTAGCAATCACAACATCTCCTATACTTAACCCTGAATCAGGATAAGAGCCACATACTCCAAACAATATTACTAATCGAGGACTCTTTCTCTCTAATACCTGGGTCATCTTTATAGCAGCACAGACAGGACCAACTCCAACAACATATTTTTCAAATCCTAAAAGAGAGGAAGCCTCCATTTCAAATTCAGTAGGAGAGACTAAAAGAATTTCCATACTGGTTAAATCCTTGAAAATATCAATTTTAACCCTAACAATATCCCACTTACAAGTACAATACTACCTGCTGCAGGAAGATCCCAATATACAGCAGCCAAAAGTCCACCTATTACAGAAACTACTGCGGTTAATATAGCTTTAATAACAGCTAACTTAAAACTAGTTGCCCCAATAAGAGCAGTTGCTGCAGGTATTACCATAAGTGCTGCAATCAACAAAAGACCTACTACCTTCATACCAATCACCACAGTAACAGCTGAAAGACTCACAAGTACTATATCAAGTAAATGTACTCTTATGCCAGAAACCATTGCCGTTTCTTGGTCAAAACTTGCATATACTAATTCATTAAAAAATAAAGCTAATACTAAAAGAACTAAGCACGCCAAAATAGCTGCTATTATCTCTTCTTTAGGACCTATAGTAAGAAGAGAGCCAAAAAAGTAGGAAAGTAAATCCGCATTAAAATCTCCTGCCACAGAGGCAAGAACAATACCTAAAGCCATACCTAAACTGCTCAAAATACCAATGCCTGTATCTCCACCAAGGCCTGCTCTATCTTTTAGAAAGACAATTGCAATAGAGGCTAAAAATCCAAAGCCCAATGCTACAAAAAGAGGATTCTTATTTACAAGGAGGGCAAGAGCAACACCACCAAATGTAACATGTGCTAAACCATGCCCTATCATAGCTTCACGTCTTAATACCATAAAAAGTCCCAAAACTGCACAACTAATAGATACCAAAAGCCCAGCAATAAGAGCGCGATGCATAAATTCATATGAAAATATCTCCAAAACCCCCACAGAAGTCATCTTTACTCCTCTATTTTGAAATGAAATCTACACCTTTTTATAAACATTACAATAAAACAAAAAACCTCTATATAACATAAAACATTTTTGGGGTTGTGTTAGTTTTTTATTATGGTAAAATAGTAATTAAATACCAAAAAGGAGCTCTTTATGAAAGATCCAGATATATTAAGGTCTATTAATAATCAATCCTTAAAAGGATATAAGCTCGAAACCTGTTTTGGTATAAAAGGTTGCCCCAATAGAGTTACAGAGAGTAAGGAATTAGTAGAAAAAATTAAAGTACTTTTAGAGTCAAAGCATCTAAAAGAATTCTTAGAAAAAAAACTTAAAAATAAGCTAAGAATACATCATCAATTCAGTATCTCCCTCTCAGATTGTCCTAATGCATGTTCTAGGCCTCAAATAGTAGATATTGGTATAATTGGAACAAGCTATCCTGAGATCTCTGACTCTACGTGTAAGACCTGTGGTAACTGTGTTGATACATGTGAAGAAGATGCCATACAGCTTCTAGAGTCACCTCCTCTTCCTATTATAGATCCAGAAAAATGCCTTGGGTGTGGACAGTGTGTAAAAAATTGCCCTACTAAAACATTAATACAAGGACAAACTGGTTACCGAATATTAATAGGAGGTAAGCTTGGAAGACATCCTCAGCTAGGTTATGAACTTAAGGGGCTATTTTCTGAACAGAAACTTCTTTTTACAATAGAAAAAATCCTTGATTTTTACATACAAAAAAACAAAAAAGGGGAACGCTTAGGTGAAATCTTAAATAAGATAGGAATTAATCAATTACTGAGTCTACTTTAATCTTAGGAGAAATTATGAAGTGCCCTGGACAAGATACAAGATATTGGAAGGCTGATGCAATATTTGAAGTAAAGTGCCCAAATTGTGGGCACGAGATAGAATTTTTCAAAGATGATACAAAACGTACTTGTCCTAATTGTGGATATCAAATGAAAAATCCAAAGTTAGACTTTGGGTGTGCCCAGTACTGTCCATATGCTAAACAGTGCCTTGGAGAATTTAAGGCAATGGAGATAAAAGAGATAAGAGAAGTTTTAAAAATAAAAAAATAAACTGCTTAGGTCTTCTTAAAAGGTCATTATTTAAAAAACTGACAAAACTAGATTGCCAACCCAATAAAATTCTTTATAATATTCTATTTCTAAAATTTTAGTTTTATTTTTAGTTATGCTTAGTTCAATTTAGCAGTTTATAAAAATTCTTTAGGTATTATTTTTATAATAAAACGATAATAAGTATAAAAAGACTGATAGCTTCTGGAGGACATTATGGCAAGAGTTACTGTAGAGGATTGTTTAGTACATGTACCAAGCCGATTTGAACTTGTATATCTAGCAGTAGAAAGGGTGAAACAGCTTAGAAAAGGAGCTGAGCCATTAGTAAAATGTAAGAATAAAGAGATAGTATTGGCATTACGTGAAATTGCAGCAGGGAAGGTTAGATTTGATAATCTTGAGGAGCTTGCAAAAGAAGCGGAAGAAAAGAAGGTTTTTAAAACACTTCAACAAGCTGAATTGCTTGATTCAAATAAAAAGAGCAAGTAGAAATAGTGAGGGCCTATGGCATCTAAAAGAGACTATTACGAAATCCTTGGTGTTTCCAGAGACGCGACTGAAGAAGAGATAAAAAAGGCCTATCGTAAGCTTGCTCTAAAATATCATCCAGATAGAAATCCTGGAGACAAAGAAGCAGAAGAACGATTTAAAGAAGCTGCAGAGGCTTATGAAGTATTAAGAGATCCTGAAAAACGTAGAGCATATGACCTTGGTGGACATGAAGGCGTCGCAGGTACTGGATTTACAGGATTTTCTGGTTACGAAGATATCTTTAGATCTTTTAGTGATCTATTTAGTGAATTCTTTAACTTTGGTGGTTCTGATAGATATTCTGAATTTTATGAACCCGGAGCAGACATAAGATATGACCTTGCCATAACATTTGAAGAAGCAGCTAAAGGTACAGAAACAGAAATAGAAGTTAATAGGCTTGTAGTATGTCCTCAGTGTCAAGGCACAGGGCTTTCTGAAAAATCAAAGCGTGTTACATGCCCAACATGTAGGGGCACAGGGCAAGTCGTAAGCTCTGGTGGCTTCTTTAGAATAGCAACGGTATGCCCTCAGTGTAATGGAACAGGAGTAATCATTACAGATCCGTGTAAAAAGTGCAGGGGTGAAGGTAGAATAAGAGCTAAAGAACGGGTTAAGATCAAAATCCCTGCAGGTGTTGATACAGGATCTCGCCTAAGATTAAGAGGAGAAGGAGATGTTGGATTAAAAGGAGCCCCCTCAGGCGATCTATATATTGTTATACATGTAGAACAACATGAATTTTTTAAAAGAAAAGGGGATGATGTATATCTAAAGATTCCTATTTCCATTGCTCAAGCAGCCCTTGGTAGCAAGGTTGAAGTTCCTACTTTAGAGGGACCAAAAACAATAGAGATACCTCCAGGGACACAAAATGGGAAGAGATTTAAGATAAAAGGCTTAGGATTTCCTAACCTTAGAGGATATAATAGAGGAGACCAAATTGTTGAGGTTGAAATTCAAATTCCTAAGGATTTAACACCAAGGCAAAGAGAATTGCTTGAAGAATTTGACCAAATTGAACAAGAAAAACAAAAAGGAGCTAAAGGATTTTTCCACCGAATTTTTACTAAACATAAACATCAAAGGCAGAAACATAAAGCAAAACACTAATTGGGTCTGAGAAATGAACTCTGATAACTTTACTCATATAGATGAAAAGGGTCGAGCTAGAATGGTTGATGTAAGCGAAAAGGCTGAAACTGTTCGATTTGCTCAGGCCCAAGCAGAGATAGAGTTAGGTGAAAAGGCTTTTAATCTATTAATTAAGGGAGAGATTGCAAAGGGAGATGTTTTGGCAGTAGCAAGAGTCGCTGGTATTTTAGCGGCTAAAAAAGTAGATGAGCTAATCCCGCTTTGCCACCCACTTCCAATACAATTTGTAGAAATAGATTTTACACCAAACCATCACACTCATTCTATAATTATAGAATCAAGAGTAAAATTAAAAGGTGTAACAGGTGTTGAAATGGAAGCTCTTACAGCCGTAAGTGTAGCAGCCCTTACTATATATGACATGTGTAAGGCTGTACACAAGGCAATCCGTATAAAAGATATAAAGCTCATTAAGAAGTCTGGAGGCAAAAGCGGTACTTGGATAAGACAAGGAGGATGATTTATGGATCAGGCACAACTTGAGTATTTCCGCACTTTACTTCAGAAAAAATTAGATGAGCTACTTGGAGAAGCCGATAAAACTATTGAGGAAATGACTGATCAAGATGGTCATTATCCAGATCCGACAGACAGGGCCACCATAGAATCTGATAGAAGTTTTGAATTACGTATTAGGGATAGAGAAAGAAAACTTATACAAAAGATTAAAAAGGCACTGGAAAGAATAGATGATGGAACATATGGAATCTGTGAAGAGTGTGGAGAAGATATCGGCTTTAAAAGACTTGAAGCAAGACCTGTAACCACTTTATGCATAAAATGTAAGGAAAGACAAGAAAGGGAAGAAAGAGCAAGAGGTGAATAGACATTTTAGTCTAATTTAGGTAGAAAAGATATGAAATCTCCTTTAAAGGTGCTATTTTTATGGCACATGCACCAACCTTTATATATTGATCCTTTTCAGAATCGTTTTTGCATGCCATGGGTTAGGCTGCATGCCATAAAAGCGTATTCAGATATGATCGCTATTCTTGAAGAAAATCCAAGCGCTAGAGTTACTGTTAATTTAGTTCCATCACTTCTTGCTCAAATAGATGCCTACTGTAAAGGCATGAGTGATGACTTTCTAGATATATCAAGAAAACCAGCATCAGAATTAACCACGGAAGAACAAAATTTTATACTAACTCGTTTTTTTAGCTGCAATTGGCCCACAATGGTATATCCATACCCTCGTTATTCTCAACTTTTATCTTTAAGAGGTAAAGAATTAGATCCTACAAATTTAAACTCAATAAGAAATAAATTTTCGCCTCAAGATCTTTTAGATTTACAAGTATGGTTTAACCTTACATGGGTAGGTTTTTCTAGTAGAAAAGACCCTTTTATAAAGGGACTTTTTAAAAAAGAGCGGCTTTTTACAGAAGAAGAAAAAAATGAACTCCTAGATTTTCATCTAAAATTGCTATCGACAGTAACCACACGCTATAAAACACTTTGGGAAAAAGGGCAAATTGAATTATCCACTAGTCCCTTTTATCATCCAATATTACCTCTTTTAATAGATACAGATTGTGCTAAAAGGGCTATGCCCCATGTAAATCTTCCGCCTCGATTTCACTATCCCGAAGATGCCAAAGAACATCTTTTAAAGGCCAAAGAATACTTTAAAGAACACCTGGGTAAAGAACCTATAGGGCTATGGCCATCTGAGGGTTCTGTATCTCCAGAGCTAATCCCTATAATTCAAGAGACTGGTTTTAAATGGGCTGCTACTGATGAAGAGATATTATTCCATTCTTTAGATCATCATGACGCCACCTCTTTGTTTCAACCCTATAGAGTTGAAGTAGAAGGTGGGAATATAAATATGATCTTTAGACATCATCGTCTCTCTGATCTAGTTGGTTTTGTATATCAAAAAAATGATCCAAATCAGGCAGTAGAAGATTTTATTGCTAGACTCTCTGGTATCCAAGATATATGTCAAGGGATGGATAGATCTGCTATTGTTGCAGTTATACTAGATGGAGAAAACCCGTGGGAATATTATCCGGATGGTGGAGAAGCCTTTTTAACAAAATTATACGATAAACTTTCTGAGCATCCAGAAATAGATATGATGACTATTTCAGAGGCCATAGAACAGCATCCACCTCAAAAGAGCTTAACAAGACTTCATACAGGTTCATGGATAAATCATGATTTTGGTATATGGATTGGAGGAGTAGAAGAAAATAAAGCATGGTCATATCTGGGTAAGGCACGAACTGAATTTGAAAGGATTGTAAAACAAAAAAATGACCTTGACCAAGAAGCAATATCACAGGCCAAAGAAGCTATAATGGCTGCAGAAGGTAGTGATTGGTTTTGGTGGTATGGAGACCAATTTGTATCTGACTTTGCCTTTGAATTTGATAGACTTTTTAGAGCACACTTACAACATATGTATAAATGTCTGGGGCTGTGGATCCCTGAAGATCTAAATATCCCAATAAGAAGAGCACATGAGGTTATTCCAAGTAGAGAACCACGTGGTTTTATTCAACCAGAAATAGATGGAAAACTCTCACATTATCTAGAGTGGACAGGAAGTGGACTACTAATCTTATCAGATCGGGGTGGAGCAATGCATCAAGGGCAAGCCCTTTTAAAAGAAATTCGATGGGGCTTTGACCTTGAAAATTTCTATTTAAGACTCGATCCTAGGAATAAAGGTTTTAGTGAATGGGAAGAGGATACTAGTTTATCGATAATACAGGAGGCAAAAGAAAAAGAATTTAGATTAATATTAAAACTTATTGAAGAAGCACAAGAAGGAAGTCCTGCAAAATGGGAATTAGAATTTTTTATTGATGGTGAAAAAAAAGACCTTAATACCTGTGGAGTTAAATGGGCTGCACATTTTATAGTTGAGATTTCTGTTCCATTTTCTTGCTATAGCATAACACAAGGAGAGCATCTTAAGGTATATATAGAGGTAGCTAAGGGGGGACTTGTACAAGACAGATGGCCTAGACAAGGCTATATAGTGGTTACAAGACCGGATGAAGATTATGAACGAAGGATATGGCTTGTGTAACTGCATCTAAAAAGGGGGAGGTAATTAATGCCTGAGCTAAGACGGGACCCGATCATAGGACGATGGGTAATAATAGCAAAGGAACGCGGTAAAAGACCATCAGACTTTGTAATAGAAAAAGAAAAAACAAAAGGTGGTTTTTGTCCGTTATGTCCAGGCAATGAACACACTACACCTCCAGAAGTCCTTGCATATGGGAGAAGTACTTTTGCTCCCAATACCCCTGGTTGGACATTAAGGGTTGTACCTAACAAATTCCCTGCCCTAGTAGTAGAAGGAGAATTAGATAAACAGGGAGAGGGTATATATGACAAGATGAATGGTATTGGAGCACATGAAGTCATTATAGAAACGCCTAGGCATAATGAAACAATGGCTCAAATGAGTCATGATCAACTTATACAAGTGTTTTGGGCATATAGAGATAGGATGGTGGACTTAGCCAAGGACATGCGCTTTAGATATATTATTGTATTTAAAAATTTTGGCAGGGCAGCAGGAGCATCCCTTGAACATTCTCACTCTCAGTTAATTGCGCTTCCTATTGTGCCTCAAAGGATAGAAGAAGAACTTAAAGGGAGTCAAAGATATTTTGATTATAAAGAACGATGTGTGTATTGTGATATAATTAGGCAAGAAAGATCACAAAATATAAGGATAGTATGTGAAAATAGCGAATTTATAGTAATTTGTCCTTATGCTCCAAGAGCACCTTTTGAAATGTGGCTTATGCCCAAAAACCATCAATCTTCTTATACTTCTATGACAGATGCTCAATTTCATTCTCTAACTGATATATTCTCAGAAGCAATGAGAAGGCTTGATAAAGCACTGCCTAGAGTTCCGTATAATTATATGCTTCATACTGCACCTCTTAGAACACCTCAGTTAGAACATTATCACTGGCACATTGAGATAATGCCTAAATTAACTATGATAGCAGGTTTTGAATGGGGGACGGGCTTTTATATAAATCCAACACCTCCGGAGGAATCAGCCAAATTTTTACGAGAGATTGATTTAGAAGAATGAAATCCATGCAACATATATAAATGATTCTTAAATTAATTAAAAAGGACGACAATACTACATAAAGAAAGGGGGGCAAAATATGTCAGAGAAAAAAAAGATATTAGTAGTTGATGACGAAGAAAGTATCCATCTTCTTTATAAAGAAGAGTTTGAAGAAGAAGGTTATGAAGTAACCTCTGCTATAAATGGGGAAGAGGCTCTAGATTTGTTTGATAAAATAGAACCTGATTTAGTAATCTTAGACATTAATATGCCTGGGATGGATGGGATAGAAGTACTTAGAAAAATGAAAGAAAAAAGACCTGATATACCAGTAATTCTAAGCTCTGCATATCCAGAATATAAGCAAGACTTGGCTTCATGGGCTTCAGACGATTATATTGTGAAATCTTTTAATTTAGATGAATTAAAAGAATCAGTACGTAGACATATAGCTAAAAAACAAAACTGAAAGAATTATAATAAAAAAAATTTTTTGTTAAGTGCTTATTTAACGATAAAATTATCGATAGGGTGAACCATGTGTCTCCCAAAAAAGTGAATGTATTATTTCTTTTATTTTTTGTTGTTGCTCATTAGAAAGTTGTATGAATTGTACTCCTATTCTATAGCGGTATCCTACTTTTTTTACCCATCTTACAATAGCTTTAACTTTTAAAGGAGGAACAGAGGTAAGGGTTAAAGTTAATTTAGTACCAGGTTCAAGTGGTTTTAAGGCCTCAATCTGCATTCCTCCTACACTAATATCTCTTACATATTCTTTGTGCATTCTTTTACCATCAGAATAAATAACATCGTAGTGAGTAGGTAGACGCTCGGTTCTACGTCGGTTAACAATCTTCTCCTTATCCATATCAGCCTCCATAACAGGCTTTTCGGCCAAACCATGAAAATCTATTAATTTATAAGAACTCTGTCATACCCCTCAACGAGGTAAAAAACAGAGTTCTTATAAAAACTAGATTAAATTAGAGTTAAAATTATTTATACTTACGTTCTAAATTGGTTAATTACCTCTTTTAATTTTTCAGAAAGTCCAGCTAGTGTATGGGCAGCTTCTTTTACCTCTTCTGCACCAAGAGATGTTTGAGTACCTGCTTGAGCGATATTTTCACTAAGACGTGTCATCTCATGGACTTCAGAGCTTACTCTTTGGGTATTTTCACTTATCTCATTGGTTGTAGCAGTTTGTTCTTCAACAGCGGCAGCTATACTACCAGATAAATCAGCTACTTTGTTCATAACGTCTACAATCTTTTCTACTGCACTAAGAGCATCTTGAGCTCCTTGTTGTAACTCTTGAACTACTTGATCTATTTCACTTACTGAATCACCTGTTTGTTTAGCAAGCTCCTTTACCTCATTTGCAACTACAGCAAATCCTTTACCAGCTTCTCCAGCACGAGCAGCTTCTATTGTAGCATTTAATGCCAAGAGGTTTGTCTGCTCTGCAATAGAGCCTATAAGTTTACTAACCTCACCAATCTTTGAGGCGGCATCTGCTAGATTTACAATAACATCTTTTGCTTGAAGTACATCTTCATTGGCCTGTTGAGATACATTTTGTGCTTCACTTGTATTTTGAGCAATTTCACTAACAGTTGTTGTCATCTCTTCCATAGCTGCTGCGACACTGCTTATGTTATCACTAGCTGTCTGTGCTGCCATATTGACTTCTTTCGCCTGACTTTCTGTCTGAGTTGCAGCAGCAACCATTTGTTCTGCAGTGGAAAGCATCCTTTCCGCCTCTTTTGCAACATTGTCACCTTGTCTTTTAACGCTTAAGATAACTCTTCTTACCATAGACAAAAAGGAATCTACACTTACTGATATCTCTTCGATCTCATTTTTGACCGCTTCTTTATATACAGGACATTCTTGACAACTACTATATACATGTGTGGTAAGCTTTGTGCAGGTTGGATTCCCGGAAAGGCTACCAACCTCTGCCCAACATTTTGAACCAGGCTTATTATAACATTCACATTCTTCATTAGAACAATTTGATATCTGCCAACAATTCATTCCTCTAACACCAAGATCTGTATTTAAATCTGCATTAGAGATAGCAACCTTTAGCCTCTCATTTAAGAAGTTAAGTGGGGTAACAAGGGTCTTTGTCATAAATAATGCTAATAAGACAGCGGCTACAAGTCCTACTATAGCAGCAGCAATTGCCTCTAAGACAGTATTTTTAAGCTGTTTATGTAGTTCCGAGATATCTACAAAACGTACAATTACACCTGCAAGTTTTCCATCGTAATCTTTATATGGAAAGGCAGTGATAAGGGTATCTCCTATCTCTTTTAGAGCTTCTCCTTTCTCTAAGGCTCTATTTAAAAATTCAGGAGTTATATAAGAGGCAAAATTTTCGGGTGGTGAATAAAGAATATTAAAATTTCCACATTTTTTAAAGTTATTAAAGGCTGAGACAATTGGAAGTCCATATAAAGCAACGTCTTCTCCTATCTTACTAGTATAGGCAGCAATATCTCTTAGGTTACAAAATACCTCTACACATCCTATAGGTTTGTTTGAATTTCCATAAAATATAGGAGCAATACCTCTAACCGCCATCCCAGCTCTCCCTGGTTCTATACCAGCTATAGGGGTACCAGCAGTTAAAACATCTCTAATACCAGGCCTAAAACTTGCTATATTGTCGCCATACCTGTTGGGTTTCCATACCCTTAGAAGAGAGATTCCTGGTTGGATTTCATAGTGTACCTTAAGTTCAGTATGTTTACTTTCTGTGTTAATCTTATCTATGATGGGTTTTGTTATTTCCATGAGGGTTTTTCTATCTTTTTCTGCAACTGCCCTTCTTATCCTATTAATCTCTGAAAGTACTGTAGCAATCTTTAGATTTGAACGAGCAGTCTTTTGTATTTCATGAAGAAGTAATCTCTTACCATTTATTGCCTGATCTAATAAATCAGCCTTACGTTGTCTATAGTTTTGCCAACTCATAAAAGACTGAATACCAATCAAAAAGGCAACAACTAACATAATAGATATTAAAATCTTGGGAGCAAAACGCATCCTATTGAATCTGGATACAATAGACATCCTAACTACCTCCTTTTATAAAAAGGACTTATTTAAAATCTTTCTAAAAAATCCTGAAGTTCTTATCGGACTTTAAGAAAAGTATTTAAGCGATAAATTTTTAACCATTGTGGGTAAGCATATTAATTTTAGGTAGCCTATAAGCACCTTTTACTAAAAGTTAAAAAGGTACATTTACTAAACTAATTATAAAATGATAGTATCTTTATTTTGTTTAAAATTTATAAAATTCCTTTGAATCATATTTGCATTTTTTCTGCTTTTGCATATACTTGGCATATAATAACTTTTTTAGAAGGAGGTTTAGCTATGCGTTTGATCCTGTTGGGCGGGCCTGGTGCAGGTAAAGGCACCCAGGCTAAATTTATCTGTGAAAAATTTGGGATTCCGCAGATCTCAACTGGTGATATGTTGCGTGCTGCGGTAAAGGAAGGCACTGAGCTTGGTAAAGAGGCAAAAAAATACATGGATGCAGGCCAACTCGTACCTGATGATGTCATTATTGGATTAGTAAAAGAAAGAATTAAACAACCTGATTGTGAAAAAGGATTTCTCTTTGATGGTTTCCCAAGAACAATTCCTCAGGCAGAAGCAATGAAAGAGGCTGGTGTAAAAATAGACTATGTAGTAGAAATTTCTGTGCCTGATGAAGAGATCATAAAAAGAATGAGTGGCAGACGCGTCCATTTACCATCTGGACGTACATATCACATTATTTACAATCCACCAAAGGAAGAAGGTAAAGATGACGTAACAGGCGAACCACTTGTTCAAAGAGATGATGATAAAGAAGAGGTTGTACGCGAAAGGCTTAAGATTTATCATGAACAAACAGAGCCTTTGGTAGATTACTACAAAAAGTGGGAAGCCTCAGGCGATCCTAATGCCCCTAAGTATATAAAGATAGATGGAATTGGTACTGTTGAAGAGATTAAACAAAGAATATTTAAAGCACTGGGTGCCGAATAATTTCTAACTAAAAAGCGCTCCTTGCTAATATTTTATAAGGAGCGCTTGTTAAAATGATTTTGAATATTTTAGTTTTTATGCTAAATTCTGCTTATAAATTTTACCTCTTAGAAATTTTAAAATATCTAAACTAGCTCAAAATCCGGCAAGTATTTATTAAGATTATTATATTTATTAAGATTATTAAGTAGCTATGTCTTCTTTTTTTCTTATTCTTATCTGTTCTTATATTTTTTGTTTAACTTTATTAGTCTAATTTTTTATATTTTTTGTATTTTTACTTTATAAATCTCCTATTTTGATATATCTTTTTCTGACATTATAAAAAATAGTAGTCTTTTGACTAAAATAAAAAGGAGTTTATTATGTCAGATGAAGTTAGGGTACGTTTTGCTCCAAGTCCTACAGGTTATCTACACATAGGAGGAGCAAGAACTGCTATATATAACTGGCTGTTTGCTAAAAAACACAATGGTAAGTTCATACTACGAATAGAAGATACAGATGCACAACGTTCTACAGAAGACTCTATAAAAGGTATCATCGATGGACTTACCTGGTTAGGGCTTAACTGGGATGAAGGTCCTTACTTCCAATCCGCTCATATTGAAGAACATAGACAAGCAGCTCAAAAGCTTATTGAGTTAGGTTGGGCGTATAAATGTTTTTGTACAAAAGAAGAGCTTGATGCTAAAAGAGAACAAGCCAAGAAGGAAAAAAGACCTTTTAAATACGATGGAACATGTAGAAATCTATCTCCTGAAGAGATTAAAGAAAAAGAAGAGGCAGGACTTCCCTATTGTATTCGTTTTAAGGTACCAGAAGGCCCTGGTGCCGTAAGCTTTGACGATGTAGTATATGGAAAAATAGAAAGACGTTTTGAGGATATTGAAGACTTTGTAATTGTACGATCTAATGGTTCCCCCTTATATCTTCTATCAAATGCAATAGATGATATAAGAGATAGAATAACTCATGTAATTAGAGGACAAGACGGCCTTGCCAACACTCCAAAACAGATACTGATTTATAGAGCACTGGGTGCTAAGATACCTGTATTTGCTCATATGCCTCTTACTCTTGACCTAAAAAAGAGAAAGATATCCAAACGTACACATGGTGAAGTAGTATCAGTACAATTCTATAGGGAACATGGATTTATCCCATGGGCACTTGTAAATTTCTTGGTATTACTTGGCTGGCATGGACCAGATGATAAAGAAATATATTCTCTTGAAGAATTGATAGAAGCATTTTCTTTAGAAGGTATTGGTAGAGCAAATTCTATCTTTAATTATCGTCCAGGAGATCCCAAATTTTTTACAGATCCAAAGGCATTATCTATAAATGCTTATTATCTTAGAAATCTTCCTATAGAAGAAATAGCATCTTATGTAAAACAAGAATTCTTAAGAGAAGGGCTATGGAATCCTGCCTACGAAGGTGAAAAACGCAAATGGTTTCTTGACACATTAAATCTTATAAGAACAAGATATCATACCTTAAAAGACTTTGCTAAATTGGGACGGGCATACTTTTCTGATGAGTATCCATTTGATCCAAAGGCACTAAAAAAGAACATATTAAAACATCCTGAACTTGCAAACTGGCTACCTGAACTTGCTGAACAATTAGAGAAACTAGAAAGCTTTAATCTAGAAAATACTGAAGCAGTTGTTCGTAGCTTTGCAGAAGAAAAACAGGTGAAACCAGGAATAATCATAAATGGTATCAGGACTGTTGTAACAGGACAAGCTGTAGGGCCAGGGCTTTTTGATGTATTAGTAGCAATTGGTAAAGAAAGAGTGGTTAAACGTTTAAAAGATACTCCTTTACTTTTTGAACAAAATGCCCCTCATTAATTTGCTAATTACTTGACAGGAGTAATACTGTAGCCTACATTCATTCAGAAGTTGAGATGTAATTAGTATGTAAGGGGTTAGGGCTTTAGGAATAAGTTTTTAATGTTAGTTGAGGAGGTATTATGTCTGAAGATAAAATTGTTCACATTACAGATGCTACATTTGAACAAGAGGTTTTAAATAGTAATATCCCTGTATTAGTAGATTTTTGGGCTCCATGGTGTGGACCATGTAGAGCAATTGCACCAGTTATTGAAGAATTGGCAGGAGAATATGATGGAAAAGTTAAAATTACCAAGATGAATGTAGATGATAATCCAATTACTCCTGGACGTTTTGGTATAAGGGCAATTCCTACACTAATTCTGTTTAAGGGTGGACAAGCTGTAGATCAGATCACTGGTGCAGTTGGTAAACCAATGATTCAAGCAGCACTTGATAGGCTATTGGACTAACATCTAAAAGGACCAGGGCATAACTATGCAAAAAATTGGCATATTAAGTGCCGTAAAGGGGAGAAATGTATCGCGCCGGAGCAATATAAAAAGATGCTCCGGCTTATTTTTATTATTTTTATTAGTGTTTTGCTTAGGAGGTTGTGCCTCTATAAGCCACTGGTTTAAAAAACAAGGTAGTCCTCCAACAGCAAATGAACTCTATCAAAAAGCAATGGGATACTTTACCCATGGTCGTTATGCCCTTGCACAAGATATATTTAAACAGATACAAGACCAATTTCCTTTTAGCCCTTATGCTACTTTGTCTTCCTTATACTATGCAGATTGTAAATTTTTCGATGGAGATTATGAGGAGGCAGTCCCTCTTTATGAAGAATTTATTAAATTACACCCTGCTAATCAATTTGTACAATATGCACTTTTTCAAGAAGGAACTTGCTATTTTAACTTAATCTGCTCTCCAGATAGGGATCAAACATCAACACATAAGTGTATAGAAATATATGAAAGATTATTAAACCAATTTCCTGACACTCCTTATAAAAAAGAGGTAAAACGTAGGATAGCCTTTGCAAAGGAACGTCTTGCAGAACATGAGCTTGTAGTAGCCCATTGGTACTATAGGACTAACCAACTCCCTCAAGCTATATACAGATGTAAATACTTAATGGAACACTATCCTAATACACCTGCTGTAGCCAAGGCAAAACAACTCCTTCAAAAAGTTGCTCAAAGACAAGCCTTCTTAAAAACACATAAATGGTATTGGTGGTACAACCTCTTTAATTAAAAATTAAACTTACTTTAAAGCTTTTTCTGTACATATCTCTCTTAACTTCTCAACAAATTCTACAATCTTAGGATCTGCAATCCTATTGTAAATATAATTAGCGTCCTTTCTACTAGTAATAATTTTAGAATGTCTCATGATCGCAAGGTGTTGAGAGATATTTGCTGTACTTGTCTTTAGATGATTTTGAAGTTCTCCAACACTCATCTCTGAATTTTGAAGAAGGCATAAAATTTTTAGCCTTATTGGATGTGCTAAAGATTTAAGAAACTCACATCCCACCTCCAACATTTCATCATTTAAAATCATTTCTTGTTCTTGTAATTTTTGCACATTACCCATAAGAGCTCCCCCTGAAAACCTCGAACTGTAAGAAAGTTAAGAAGACGAAACCAGCATGAGATTAACCACCCAGAAATTGCTTATTTAATTATTCTAGTAATTCCTATAGAATTGGTCAAATGTTTTAAAAGAAATAAAAAAATTTTTTGTTTTATTTACAATAAATGACAACGAACTATATGGAACCTAGAAATGTATTTTGCTTGAGGTACAGACTGCCTACAAATATCCTTAGCAAATGGACATCTTGGATGAAAATTACAACCAGTAATACTTGTACCTATCGGTGGAACAGAACCTTCTATTGGCTTAAGCCTTCCTGTTTTTATAATATCTCCATATGGCACAGAGGCCATTAACCCTCTAGTATAAGGATGGAGTGGATTTCTAAATATCTCATCAACAGTTGCCTCCTCAACTATCTTTCCTAAATACATCACCATTACCCTTTGAGCAATTTGTGCAACCACTCCAAGATTATGAGTTATAAAAAGAAGAGCTAGTCTATTCTCTTGTTGAAGTTTTTTTAAAAGCTCAAGTATCTGGGCTTGTATAGTAACATCTAGAGCAGTGGTAGGCTCATCTGCAATCAATAATTTTGGACCACAACTAAGAGCCATTGCAATAAGCGCTCTTTGTCTTAATCCACCAGATAACTCGTGAGGATAAGCATTATAACGAATATCTGGTTCAGGGATTCCTACTTTAGACATTAAATCTAAGACATAATCTCTCACATCTTTAACTTCTTTGATATTATGGGCTATAATAGGCTCTGATATTTGCTCACCAATCTTAAAAACTGGGTTAAGAGCTGTCATTGGCTCTTGAAAGATCATAGATATCTCTCTACCTCTTAGCTTTCTGAGCCCATCTAAAGATAATTTTGTTAAGTCCCTACCTCTAAATAAGATCTTACTATCTTGAGAAAGATAAAGTGGAGGAGTTTGAAGAAGTCTTAGTATGGAAAGAGCTGTTATAGATTTTCCACAACCAGATTCACCAACTAAACACAGAGATTCTCCTTCTTTTATATAAAAAGAAAGGCCCTCTACCGCAGGTATAGGGCCTCTTTGTGTCTCTATTAAAATAGTAAGATTTACTACTTCAAGCAGTTTATTATTCTTCTCTTTATGCTGCATCCTTTATTAAAAGTGTCGCAGGATCTAGTATAAGACCTGCATCTTGTTTCTCTATCCCCTTTAAAGCCTTTACTTTTACAATGCTTCCTTCTGGTTCAAGATTTAAGATAACGTCAAAAAGATCTTCAACAGGTCTCAATGGAAAAGGTATATCATCATTTGGACTTTCTTGATGACGATGGCTCTTAACTGCAAACCAAACTCTCATAGAATGAGTCCTTGCAAGAAGTTTAAACTCACTTAGTACCTCTCTAACCTCTTCATCAAAAGGAAGACCATCAACTAGTACAATCTGAGGATAGAATATTGCCTGTTCAATCAAATCATTTAGTCTTTCTTCAAGCTTTGGTACGCTAAATGTGTCTACATTAAAGGTCATAACAAAACGATGGGGTAATATCTCTTCCCATAATTCTGTGGTCTGAGTCAACTTATATTGTTTTGCAATATGCCTAAAGACCTCTTCATACCATAGACAAACCTTTTTTACTGGTTGATCTAAACATATATGAAGACAATTTTTACCCCTAAGAAGACTATCTAGAGCAAGTTGGACTAAAAGAGCAGTTTTACCTACACCCGCCCGTGCTACAAGGGCTCCAAAGCCACCAGGTTCAAGCACATGGCCAGTCTCTTCTCCAACAAGTCTAAGAGGATTTCTTAATATCAAATCCTTTTTTAACATCTCTAAAGACCTCTCTTTTAGATGAATAATATCGGCCATCATTGGTCGATCATCTAGGCTATTTTCTATTATTTTTTAAGCTACCTTTTTCTTCTTTTCTGCTGCCTTTTTTATAAGTTCTTCTGCAATATTTTTAGGTACAGGTCTATAACATGAAAACTCCATGGTAAACTGGGCCTTACCCTGTGTAGCAGAACGAAGTGTTGTAGAATAACCAAACATCTCAGAAAGAGGAACCTCTGCCTCTACTACACACATATCACCCTCATCTTGTGTACCTAGGATCATACCACGTCTCTGATTTAAAGAAGCCATTACAGAACCCTGAAATTCTACAGGTGTCTCTACAGCAACCTTCATTATTGGTTCAAGTATTACAGGATTTGCCTTTTTATAGGCCTCTTTAAATGCCCCTCTTGCTGCTGCTTGAAATGCTAAATCAGATGAATCAACAGAATGTGACTGACCATCATTTATTACAACCTTTACTCCTGTTACAGGGAATCCAAGAAGTTGTCCTTTCTCCATTGCAGATTTAAAACCCTTTTCACAAGAGGGTATAAATTCCCCTGGTATTGCCCCACCTACAATACGACTTTCAAATACAAACTCTTCACCTTCAATTGGTTCTATCCAACCAGCAACTCTACCAAACTGTCCTGCACCACCAGTCTGTTTCTTATGAGTATAATTAAATTCTGCTCTTTTAGTAATAGTCTCTCTATAGGCTACTTGCGGCTTTCCTACACTAACCTCAGCATTGTATTCTCGTTTCATCCTCTCAATATATACTTCAAGATGGAGTTCTCCCATACCAGAAATAATAGTTTCCCCTGTCTCATGATTTACATAAGTTCTAAATGTAGGATCTTCTTTAGTAAACCTAGAAAGTGCTTTAGACATATTTACCTGAGCCTTACTATCTTTTGGGATAATAGCCAAAGAGATAACAGGCTCTGGCACATGCATTGAAGTCATTGTATATCGTATCTCTGGAGAAGTAAAAGTATCTCCAGAGGCACAATCTATTCCAAAAAGTGCTCCAATATAACCTGCTGGAATCGAATCAATATCTTCCATTTGGTTTGCGTGCATACGTACAACTCTACCAACCTTAACCTTTCTTCCTGTCCTAGCATTTAAAATAAAATCCCCTTTTGATAGAGTTCCCTGATAAACTCTTATATAAGTAAGTTGTCCGTATCTGCCTTCTTCTAGCTTAAAAGCCAAAGCAACAAGTGGTTTATTAGGATCGGATACAAGCTCAACAGGCTCTTCATCTTTTTCCATATCAAGAGCTACGTTTTTAACCTCAGAAGGAGCAGGCAAATAATATGTAACGGCATCAAGCAAAGGCTGAACACCTTTATTTTTATATGCAGAGCCCATAAACACAGGAGTAAGCTCTCGAGTGAGACAGCCCTTTCTTACAGCCTCTCTTATAAGATCTTCTGTAATCTCACCTTCTAAAGCTGCCTCCATCAATTCATCAGAGAACATACTTGCTGCATCAATTAAAGCCTCTCTTGCCTCTTCTGCTTCTGCTCTTAATTCCTCTGGTATATCCTCAACCCTTACAAATTCACCGTTGTCTCCATCAAAATAAACTGCCTTCATAGTTACAAGATCAACTACACCTTGAAAATCAGATTCAAGACCAATAGGTATCTGCATAGCCACAGCATTATGGCCTAACTTATCCTTTAACTGTTCTATTACACGCTTAGGATTTGCACCACTTCTATCACACTTATTTATAAATGCAATACATGGGACATGATACCTTGCCATCTGTCTATCAACTGTAATAGACTGAGACTGAACTCCTCCTACAGAACAAAGAACAAGGATTCCACCATCTAACACTCTTAAGGATCTTTCGACTTCTATGGTAAAATCCACGTGACCAGGGGTATCAATTATGTTTATCTCATGTCCCCTCCATTCACAGTAAGTAGCAGCGGAAGTAATTGTGATGCCACGCTCCTTTTCTAATTCCATAAAGTCCATTGTGGCACCAACACCATCTTTACCCTTTACATCATGAATTGCATGAATCCTATTGGTGTAATAGAGGATACGTTCTGTTAATGTAGTTTTACCTGCATCAATGTGTGCACTAATACCAATGTTTCTCACTTTGTTAGGATCTCTTAACATAGCCACTCACCTTCTTCTATAAGAGATTTTGTGTTTTTAGTCACAAAAAGATTTTCCTAGTATAAAACCAGGCGCCTTAACTTTATATTTGACTGTTTCTTCTTTTCGGGGATTTTTATCGACCTACTTTAAAACCAGCCTTTTATCCTTAAAATCGTTAATTTCCCTAATTCATAAAAATTATAAAAGGACATAACTTCCTTGGCGTCTGGAAGAAATACAGGTGCAGATGTTTAACTGTTTACTCAGCACTTGTCAAGAGAAAATTTTTTTAGACAACAAAAAAATAAAAAATTCATAAAAAGCTATTCATATCTTAACTCTAATACTATACTTTTAATAGTTTTTGTACCTATGCCATGTAAAGAAAGGAGGTCTTAAGATGCCACAATATAAAATCCATCCCATTGTTGTTGGAACCAAACTCTTTGATAAGGGTATGATGACTTATCAATTCGATTATGGTAAGCCCTATGCTATTCCAATCTATGCATGGTACATTGAGGGTGGAGATAAAACAATATTAGTAGATACTGGAGAGATACATCCAATTCAATCAGAAGATAGAGAAAAAAGAATCGGAGGTAAAATATACACATTTGAAGATGGACTTGCTAAGTGGGGATTAAAACCAGAAGATATAGACATAGTCTTACATACTCATCTTCATAGAGACCACTGTGAAAACGACTATAAATGTGTAAATGCTAAGTTCTATGTACATGAAAAAGAGATTAAACGCATACATAATCCTCATCCGTTAGACTATAGATATGTTGAAGACTTTATACTAGAAGTGGAAGAAGCTGGACAGATTATAACATTAAATGAAGATACAGAGATTGTACCCGGGATAAAAATGATCCATACCCCAGCTCATACAGATGGTGGAATGAGTATCTTCATTGAAACAGAAAAAGGCACTGCAGTTATAACAGCATTCTGTGTAATTATGGAAAATATATTCCCGCCCAAAGAGATATTAGCTATGGATATGGAAGTAATACCACCAGGAACCCACGTTGATACTTATGAGGCATATGATACAATAAAAAGAGTAAAAGAAATGGCAGATATCATAATACCTGTACATGAACCACAATTTGCTTCTGTAGATACGATTCCTTAATAAAAAAATAAAAAGGTGGAAGGCTTATTGCTTTCTGCCTTTTTCTATTTAATAGAGACTTTTTTGTCTCAGTAATTATGGGATTTTTTTGTCCCAGTATATTTAGTCATATATTACTTTTTTAAAAAAAGATAAATTTATCGCATGTTATAAAATAAAAAAGATGGTATTCTTTTTGCTTAAGATAGGCTCTACTGAATACTAGTGTAAAAATGAGGTAGAAGGGAGACATTACAGGTGAATATCCTGCAACATACAGTTTCTGATAAAATCACCTTTAAAGGAATTGGACTACATACTGGAGCAGAAGTTCGAGTAGATATACTGCCAGCTCCAGAGGATACTGGGATCGTTTTTGTTAGAAAAGATAAAGACCCTAATTATTTTATAGAAGCAAATGCTCAAAACATAGTAAATACATTGGCTGCTACTACTATTGGTAAAAGTGGTATTACAATAAGTACTATAGAACATTTAATGGCAGCCATATATGGAATTGAAATAGACAATGCCATTATACAAGTAGAGGGTCCAGAGATTCCTGCCTTAGATGGCAGTGCTGGTATCTTTGTTAAAAAGATAAAAGAAGTAGGGCTAAAAGAACAAAAAAAACCTAGGCGTTTTCTTAAAATACTACAAACAATCTCTATAGAAGATGATGATAAATTTATTATGGTTGAGCCCTACGATAGCTTTGGTGTTGATGTAGAGATACAATTTACTCACAGTGTAATTGGTAGACAAAGATACACCTGTAAACATATAACTTCAGAGGAATTTGAGAGAAACATAAGCAAAGCAAGAACCTTTGGCTTTTTAAGCCAAGTAGCAGAAATGAGAAAAAATGGGCTTGCAAGAGGTGGAAGCGAGAAAAATGCTATAGTTATAGGTGATACAGGAGTCTTAAACAGTGAAGGATTAAGATTTAAAAATGAAATGGCAAGGCATAAGGCATTAGATCTTATTGGAGACCTTGCACTATTAGGAGGTCCTCTTTTAGCTAAAATAACAGCTAAAAAGAATGGACACGAACTTCATAGAAGACTTATGTTGGAATTGATCACTAAGAAAGATGCAATGAAATATGTCTCTTTTGAAGCTCTTCCTCAGATAGATAACGACTGGATTTGGGAATCTCAAGCAGTAGCTGCTGCTTTTTAAAAGTTTAAACCTAAAAAAGGCTTAACTGTTTAGGAGAAGATCCTCTCTTTTTAGGAGTTTGGTCTTCTCCTTTTTTTATATTGTTATCATCAAAGAGGCTTATCTTCCCATATACACCATCATGTCCTGGAATGATTGTTATCATACCTTCCCTCATCCTCTTTATACCTTCATATATCTTACCGGGGAGTAAAAGCCTTAATTCATCAAGCTCCTTCCACAAAAGGGCATCCATCTCTGTTCCTACAAGGCTTATAATCCTAGAATATTCCTTTAACACTGTCTTTGTAATAGATTTTAAACCAAAAGCCTCAGCAATAATCTCTGTTAATGGGATTAAATGACAATTAGGAAGGGCATTTTCTGGTACAAATCCCTCTTCTCTATCCGCAAGCTCCTCTACCCTATGTAAAACTCCAATGGTAACAGGATTTCCACACACTGGACAAAGACCATTGTGTCTTTTAGTTTCAGATGGATGCCAGCAGATACCACAATTTCTATGACCATCATAGTGATATTTACCTTCTTCAGGGAAAAATTCTATTGTTCCCAAGAAGCCATGAGAAGGATCTTTCATAGCTTCAATAATATCCTTGTAAGTTAATGGACACGATAGTATATTCGCCTCCCTTGCAAGTTTTGTTGGGGAATGGGCATCTGAATTAGATATAAGAGTATATTTATCTAACTTTGAAAGCCTCCAGTTCATCTGAGGATCTGAAGAAAGCCCTGTTTCAAGTGCAAATATATGATGACTTTCCTCCTCAAAACACTCCTCTAAATCATCAAACCCAGACTTTGCCCCAAATAATGAAAACCATGGAGTCCATACATGGGCAGGTACAGCTTCACACTCAGCAGATGCCTTTTTAATAAGTTTAACAAGATCCTTTACAGGAAATCCAAAGATAGGTCGTCCATCTGAAGTAATATTGCCAATAGCAGCAAGTCTTGCCTGAATATCTTCCACCACCTCTAAGCTAGGAGCAAAAAGTACAGTATGTATCCTTCTATTTTTACCATGTTGAGTAAAGATATTTGACACCTCTGCAGTTAGAATAAATCTAGTACCATCTGGATCATCCCTTAACCTATAGAGTCCTGTGCCATCTGGTATAAGATCTCGCTTTAATTCCCTTAAATATCCAGGATGTGTAAAGTCTCCTGTACCAAGAACTTTGATCCCCTTTTCTTTAGCAACATCATTAAGGACTTTAACATTCATCTTGGTACTGGTTGCTCGTGAATATTTAGAATGTATATGAAAATCAGCTAAATATGCATCCTTGGGCCATTTATGGAATACTTGTTTGGCAGTAAAAACCTCTTTCTTTTTCATAAAAAAGACTGTAGCACTAAATGTTTTTTAAGGAAAGGAGAAAAATGCTCTCCCCTTTCCTTATCAGCCTATAATCCTGTCTTTTCTACCTGTTTCTTTACAGCTTCAACAGATTTAGATAAAAGGGCTTTTTCTTCAGAAGTCAACTCAAACTCTACTATTTTTTCTACACCATTTTTACCAAGTATAACAGGTACCCCCAAAAATACTCCAGATATTCCAAATTCCCCCTCTAAGTAAGCAGCGCATGGTAGTATTCTTTTTTCATCATTTAAGATAGATTGTGCCATTTCTATTGCAGAAAGTCCGGGAGTAACAAAAGCACTTCCTGTCTTTAAGTGTCCAACAATCTCTGCACCTGCTTGTTGAGTACGTTTTACAATAGCATCTATCTTATCTTGTGTTAAAAGTTCACTAACAGGGATCCCTCCTACAGTAGCAAGACGAACAAGAGGTAACATAAAATCTCCATGTATTCCCATCACCAAAGCAGAAACATCTTTAGGAGCAACCCCAATCTCTTTAGCAATAAAGGTACGATACCTTGCAGAATCCAACACCCCTGCCATACCTACTACTTTGTTTTTAGGAAAACCAGAAACCTTAAATACAGTATAGACCATAGCATCTATAGGATTGGTTATAACAATAAAACAAGCACTTGGGCTATTTTGTGCTGCCTTTTGAGTAACTTCTTTTACTATTTGAACATTCTTCTCTAAAAGATCATCACGACTCATGCCAGGTTTTCTGGCAAGCCCTGCCGTTATGATTATTACATCAGAGTCTTTAGTAAGGGTATAGTCACTAGTACCAATTATATTCCCAGTAAAACCACAAAGTGGAGCTGCTTGGGAAAGGTCAAGAGCCTTCCCAACTGCAAGACCTTCAACAACATCAACCAATACAATCTCCTCACATATATTTCTACTTATTGCCCATTGGGCAGCAGCACATCCTACTGCACCTGCTCCAATAATTGTTAATTTACGCGATTTTGTCTCCATTTTTATACCCCTGATTTGAATATATAATTTTTTTGTGTAAACTAGTTGTCTATTTTAGTTTTAGGAGTATAAAGACACTACTCTAAGATGTTAAAAAGAGCAACAGGCAAAAATACTAAACAAACACTAATTATATTAAGACAATGTCTTATAGAAAATTTAACATTATCACAATTGATATTGATGCACTAAAACATAACTTCCATGCCTTGTCTAAATTGTTAGCTCCCAAGTGTATGGGTATAATGGCTGTTGTTAAATCAGATGCCTATGGACATGGACTTATAGAAGTAAGTAAAGCATTAGTAAAAGAAGGAGCAAAATTTTTAGGAATATCAGAGGTTGAAGAAGCTGCACAAATACGAGACGCTGGCATTACTACCCCTATCCTATTATTATCCGGGCTAGCACTTGGTGCAGAAAAAGATGCATTTTATTATGATCTCATCCCAGGAGTTGCAGATCTATCCAGTCTAAATGCATTGGAAGAAACAGCAAGACTATATGATGTAAAAAAAGATGTTCATATTAAGGTAGACACAGGGATGGGCAGACTTGGTTTTTCTATAGATGAGGCAAAGGATATCTTTTTAAAAAAGGACGAATGGCCTCATCTTAATTTTTCTGGTCTTTACTCACATCTTTCTGCTTCAGATGATCCAGAGGATCCTTTTACTTATAATCAATTAAATAAGTTCTTATCATTTATATCTTTCTTAAAAAAAAGAGGACTCCTTCCTCCAATAATACATATGGCGAACTCTGGTGGAGTAATTAATTTCCCAGAGACACATTTTGATATAGTAAGGCCAGGACTTGCGCTGTATGGAGCATATCCAGGTGAAGCATCAAAAGAAAAGATTCATCTAAGACCTGTAATGTCATTTAAAAGTAAAATAATTTCCATACATAAAAGAGCTGCAAATTCTCCTGTAAGTTATGGGCATACGTATTATACTAAAAGAGAATCTAAAATTGCCGTTGTACCTGTTGGCTATGATGATGGCTATTTAAGAGCTTTATCTAATAAAGCCAGCGTTCTTGTAAACGGACAACTTTGTCCTGTTGTTGGTAGAATTTGCATGAAAGCCCTTATGATAGATATTACAGATATAGATGGTGTTAACATAAATGATGAGGTAGTATTATTAGGTAAACAAGGAAGTAACGAAATCACAATAGAAATGCTTGCTGAGTGGGCAAATACAATCAGTTATGAAATAATGTGTCTTCTTGGAACTAGGAACCAAAGGATATTTAAGGGGGCATAAAGTGTTTGGCATAGGACTTCCTGAGCTTATATTTATATTTATTTTAGCTCTTATAGTCCTTGGACCAGAAAAACTACCTGAGGTAGCAAAGCAGCTTGCTAAACTTGTAGTAGATGTCAAAAAGGCTGCCAATGAATTTCAAAAACAACTTGAACTTGAAGACGAAGAACAGGATCTTTTAAAGCTTACGGAAGTAAAACAAGAAGACTTTATAAATCCACGTGGGCTAATAAAAGAACAAAACAAGGAAAATACAAACGTCAATACAGCTATTGATCCTTATGATTGGGAAAAAGAACTTCCTAAAAGTCCAGAAGAAGCAAGCCGTAGAGCAGGAGAAAAAATAGAAGAATTAAATACTAACGACAAAGATCAACCCCTAACTAAATCTACTATAACAACTGATTTTTCTTCAAAAAATAAAGACCAGGAAGCATAGCTTGTGTCAATAGATAGACTCCCTTTTCAAGCACATCTTGAAGAGTTAAGAAAACGTTTAATTGTATGTATTGTTGTCTTTATAATAGCATTTATTATCTGTTATCTTGGAGCATCTACTATAGCAGATATTTTAGCCTTACCTATAAAAAGTGCGCTTCCTCCTAATACACCTATGGTATTTACAAGAATTACAGAGGCATTTTTTGTCTATTTAAGAATAGCCTTTTGGGCTGCTCTTATTATTACTATGCCTGTTATACTATATGAACTATGGGCTTTTATCTCTCCTGGGCTATATGAGCATGAAAAACGTCTTATAAAAAGATTTTTAGTAGCTGGCATAGCTCTATTTATTTTAGGGGGATGTTTTGGTTATTGGGTAATTATGCCAGTAGTATTATCCATAACACTTGGATATATAAGCCAAGGGCTTACCGCCTATCCTAGAATCGAGAGTTATCTTCTATTTGCAATTAAGTGTATTTTTACATTTGGGATAGCATTTGAACTACCATTTTTAATGGCTTTTGTTACTAGTACAGGCATTATTGAACCAGACTATTTTAAAAAGAATAGAAAAGGCTATTATATAGCTCTATTTTGTTTAGCCGTCTTTTTAGCTCCAACAGACATCTTTTCCCAAATTTTACTATTTGGTCCAATGGCATTACTTTACGAAATAGGAATACGTTTAGGGAAATGGATCCTTCCTAAAAAAGGAAACTCTACCCCTCCTCACAACTATAATAATAAAAAATAACTTAATTAATCAAAAAAAGTAAAAGATAAAGGATTGAAATGTTAACGTATTATTAAATCTTATTAAATAGTTAATAGTAATTTATTTTATTGCTTTTAGTTATCGTTTGTCTTTTCTTGACTCAACTCTTCCTTTTGACACTCAGGGCACAATCCCCAAAATACAATATTGCACCCCATCACTTTAAAACCTTTTGATTCCTCAGAGTTAAGCTCTATCTTATAGTCATGATCAACATCTACGATTCTATGACATCTTGTACAAAAGATATGATGATGAGGTACTGGGTTAGGATCAAAGCGTTTTTTGTTTGGATCAATACATAGCTCTAATATTTGACCTTTGCGTCTAAGTGCATCAAGTGTATTATAGACAGTAGCAAACGACATACTAGGAAATTGCTGAGCTACATGCTGATAGATTTCATCTGCAGAAGGATGAGTGGTATTTCCCTCAAGAAATTCTAAAATTGCTAAACGTTGAGGAGTTAATTTAAGGCCAAGCTGACGATACCTTTGAAATTTTTCTGTTGTATTCATATAATACTCCTTATTTTTTAATAATCAAAAAATAAGAATGTTTTTTTGTCAAGAAATATTTAAAAAAATAAAAACTACCAAAAAAATTAATGCTAGAGGTTAATTTATATTACAATATATTTCTCAGGTTAAGATTACTTAAACATAACGCTATTAATATATTTTGTCTATGGAAGATATAAATATTTTCAAAAATTATAAATATTATCCCTTGCTTTTAACGCTACACAATAAAGAAGTATTAATCATTGGTGGTGGTAAAGTTGCAGCAAGAAAGCTTAAAGGATTTATAAGAGCAGGTGCAAAAGTCAAAATAATCTCTTTAGATTTTTGTAAAGAGATTAAAGAATTATATAAGCAACACCGCAAGCATATAACATTGATTAATCGTAAATATAAGCCCGGAGACTTAAAAGGAACCTTTCTTGTTGTAGCTGCTACGTCAGATAAAAACTGCCAAAAAGAAATCTATAAAGAGGCTAAAAAAAACAATATCCTTATAAATATAGTAGATGAACCTAACTTATGTGACTTTATTGTACCTTCCACGATCTTTTTAGAAGACCTAGTTATTGCTATCTCTACCCAAGGTGCAAGCCCTGCTATTTCAAGATTAATAAGAAAGAGACTTGAGTCCCAAATTATTCCAAGTTATGTTTTGTTGGTTAAACTTGCAGGAAGCCTTAGAAATTATATAAAAGATAATATTCAAGATGAAAAAATTAGGCACAAGATATTAAAGAAAATTGCAGATCCTAGACTGATAGAGTGGATAGAAAAAGAAAAATGGGATAAAATCAGATCTTGGGTAAAGGAGTTATTTAATACAGCTTCTATAACACCTGATAAACAATACATAAAAGACTTATTAGCTCAATTACAGAAAGATTTTAAACATTACAACTAGCTTTATAACGATTTGTTAATTGTAAATATTTTGGAGAAAATGAAATGGGCATAGATAAGCTCATATTTTGGGCTAGTACTTTTTTATATTTTTTAGCAACTATTGGTTATATTATTCAGTTTATTACTCTTAGAAAAGATGCAGAAAAAGCAGCTACAATTATATTGGCAGGGGGCTTTTCTCTTCAATCTTGTTATATTATTTTAAGATGGTTAAATCTTAGGCATCCACCCTTTATAAATCTTCATGAAGCATTAAGTTTTCTTGCATGGTCTATTGTTGGAACATATCTAATTATGCAAATCAAACATAAACCTAAAGGACTAGGTGCTTTTGTAACTCCTCTTGTTACTATCATAATGTTAATAGCAGCAACACAACCACAAGCTAGTATGTTAACTCTTCCGCCTGCTCTTAGGAGCTTTTGGCTACCTATTCATGCAACCATCTGTCTTATAGGTGATGCGGTATTTGCCTTAGCGTTTTGTATAGCTGTTATGTACATGGTTCAAGAACATCAGATTAAGAAAAAAAAGTTTGGTGCAGTATTTAAAAGACTACCTTCTCTAACGACTCTTGATCAACTAAATTATTTATGCTTAAAGATAGGATTCCCTTTGTTAACCGTAGGAATTATTACTGGTTCTATATGGGCAGAAAAAGCTTGGGGATCATATTGGAGTTGGGATCCAAAAGAGACTTGGTCTCTTATTACTTGGTTTTTATATGCTGCTTTGTTACATCAACGTCTTACTGTAGGATGGCGAGGACGTAGAGCAGCAATCATGACAATAATAGGATTTTTAGCCTTGGGATTTACGTTCCTAGGCGTAAGTTTACTAATGCCAGGGTTACATACATACTATGTCCGATAACAAAAGCTGTAGTTTATTACTAATAGGAGTAAATCATAAAACAGCAGAGGTAGAAGTTCGCGAAAAACTCGCAATGGCGAACTCTAATCCATCTGCATTAGAGATGTTTTCTAATCTACCACACTGCAAGGAAGTATTATTCCTTTCTACTTGTAACCGTGTAGAGGTACTAACTGCTACAGACAACCCAGAAACAACTAAAAAGGCTATAAAAGAACTCTGGAAGAAAAAAGGGGATTTAACAGATACAATACTAGATAAATGCCTCTATGTTTATGAAGGCGAGGAAGCTATTAGACATATCTTTAGAGTAGCTTCAAGTCTTGATTCTATGGTAGTTGGTGAACCTCAGATCCTAGGCCAACTTAAAGATGCATATAGAAAGGCATCTGAAGCAAAAACCTTAGGAGTAGTATTAAATAAACTCTGTCATAAGGCCTTTTCTGTAGCAAAAAAAATACGGACAGAAACCAAAATAGCAAGCCATGCAGTATCCATAAGTTATGCTGCTGTAGAACTTGCCAAAAAGATATTTGGAGATCTAAAAGGCAAACGTGCTATGCTTATTGGGGCTGGAGAAATGGCAGAACTTGCTGCTCAGCACCTAATGGCAAATGGTATAAAAAAATTAGTTGTTGCAAACAGAACACTTTCTAGAGCAGTAGATTTAGCAAAATCTCTTGGTGGAACTGCGATATCATTAGAAGAAATATTTGATAGCCTTATAGATGTAGATATTGTTATTAGCTCTACAGGTGCTCCAGGTATTATAATTGAGAAAAAAGATGTTGCTCGAATAATGCGCCCAAGAAGGCATCAGTTACTTTTCTTTATAGACATAGCAGTACCAAGAGATATTGATCCTGCAGTAAACGATATAGACAATGTTTATCTGTTTGATATTGATGATCTTAAAGGAGTTGTTGAACTAAATAAAGCCGAACGTGAAAAAGAGGCACTTAAAGCAGAACGGATGGTTGAAGCTGAAGTGATTAAGTTTTTATCATGGCTTGAAACCTTAGACGTTATACCAATTATAAAGAAAATTCAGCAAAAGGCTGAAGCAGTAAGACAAAAGGAGCTTGCAAGGAGTCAAAAAGTATTAAAAGATCTCACACCTAAACAAAAAAAGGCTATAGAGATATTGACCACTTCTATAGTACAAAAAGTTCTCCATGATCCTATAGTATATTTAAGAAAAGAATCTAGTAACAGCAAAGACATTCATACACTTTTAGATATCACTACTCGTCTATTTAACCTAAATGGTTTTGATTTTCATGAAAACACCTCCTTAAATCATCAGAAAAAAAATTCTTGTAATAAAAATGAACTAAAAGCAAAATAAAAGATCAATGATTAAAGAGATTAATTTATAATAAAGTTAATTTTTTATCTTAAATAATTTTTGATGGAGGATTTTATGCTTAAAAGGGTGTGTTCTGCAACTTTGATTCTTATGTTTTTAATTTCTAGTGTATGTTTAGCAACTCCTGTCTATAATAAAAGAATTAAATACAATGCTGAGGTACAAGCTGGACCTCTTTGTTATTATCTTGATTATCAAGAAAGAGAAAATGGCAGGGTATTAGATAAAGATTATGGCTTTTTATATGGTATCCATGGTAAATTAGAAGCTAAAAACAATAATCTTATATTTGATGTTAAAACCTTTATTGCTTATACAGATTCTGCCACTTATGAAGGTAGCTCTTCATCAGGGGAAAAAGTATCATTTGATAGTAAAAAAGAATGTATCATTAATCTACAAACAAATGCTGGTTATATAATCAATATAGGTATCAAACTTTGTCCTTATATTGGGATTGGTTATAGATACTGGAGACGAGGAGAGGCTAAAGTAGTACAGGCAGATGATGGTTCATATGTTTGGGATTATAAAGAAATATATAGTTGGGCTTATATAGCATCTGGTATCAAACTTACAATCCCAATAGAAAGGAATGTCTCTGTATCATTAGATACTGCATATATGTTTGCTATTGATCCTCAAGTTACAGCTTATTTCAGTGAGATTGATCCATCTTATTCCGATGTAACTTTAAACCTTAATCCACAATCAGCATTCTATGTAAATGTGCCTGTTGAAGTAAAGCTTACTAAGCGATTTTTAGTACACTGTGAGGCTATATTTAGATACTGGAATATGGGAAGATCAAACTTTTATCTTGGAATGTATGAACCTCATAGTGTAACCAAAATATATGGTGTAAATGTAGCAATTAGCTATCTATTCTAACTGTTTTTTATACCTTCTTTAGTCTTTTTATAATATCTTTTGCGCTTTCTACTAAGGAGTAGAAAATTGGTACATATACTAGAGTTAAAATAGTAGATACAATAAGTCCTCCAATTGCAACCACAGCCAATGGAGATAAGCGCTCAAGTCCAATGGCTTTTTGTGCAGCAACAGGCCACATCCCTACAACCGTACATGTAACAGTCATAATAATTGGCCTAGTTCTAGTTCTTACAGCCTGTTGAATAGCAGTGATAAGATCCTCCCCTTTTCTCCTTGCCTGCTCTATGAAATCTATTAATAGAATAGAATTATTTACAACAATCCCTGCCAAAAGAATAAGTCCCATTGTTGCAGGCATACACATATGTCGTCCAGTGATTAAAAGTCCCCATACAGCTCCAATTATAGCAAGAGGAATCGCCACCATAATCACTAGTGGATTTGTCCAAGATTTAAATGTGATAACAAGAGAGAAAAACAATAGAATTACTGCTATAGCTAAGGCTTTACCCATCCTACTGCCAGTTTCTCCCATGTTTTTATATTCACCCTCATAGCTTAGGGTGTAACCTTTTGGCAATCTTAAACCTTTTAAGACTTTTACTATCCTTTCGTGTAAATGACTAATTGATGCCTCTGCTGATCTATAGCCATAAACATCTACTACTGGATTTAGATCATTTCTAGTAAATACAGTTGGGGTCAGTCTTGTTGTAATTTTAGCTACTTCCCTTAAAGGTATGACCCCTTTAGGAGTATGAATTTCAAAATTTAAAATATCGTTTATACTGTTTCTTTGTCCATTTTGATACCTAATGCGAATTATGTAACCATCTTCACCCCTTACCCGTAAAATCGACGCTCCTACGCCTTCTATTCTTTGCCTTATCTGTGAAGAGATACTAATAGGATCTGTCTCAAAAAACGCTGCCTTTTCAGGATCAATGTATAAAGCTGCCTCTTTTTTATCCCAAGTCCATGATCTTGTTACTGCAGTTAACCCCTTTACCTTATAAAGTCTAGCTTCAACCTCATTTGCTAGTGTGTTTAGTACCTTCATATCTGGCCCACTGATCATAATATCTACAGGTGCAGCAATTGATGAAAGAGGGGTGGCTCCATAATCATAAACAGCTAAAGAAGTAAGCCCTGGTATAAGAGATGCTTTTTGTTGAATTCTTCTCTCTATTTGCCAAATAGTTTGCTTTCTATGAAATCTATCTACAAAATGAGCAGTAATTGCCCCTTGTTGCGGTGTCCTTGATGTCCCAAAACTTATAACACCGGGTTCTGTGCCTATTTCTAAAGACATATATTCAAAACCTGGCATAGAAGCTACAATATTTGTAATCTTTTCTGCAATCTTTTGAGTAGCATTAATTCCAAAATCTGATTCTGTCTTAAAATCAATTTTTACAATGCCTGTGTCCATAGGAGGCATTAGATCTCTACCTATAAGTGGCATTTGCTTCATACTTATTATGAATAAAGCAATAGCAGGTATTATAAAAAATGGTCTATGCCTTAAAGCAAAACCTACTAGAGAAGCAAAAAAATCTCTTATTGGTACTACAACAAATTTATCTACTAAACTAACCATGCGTTCTACAAAGTTTTTAGTAGTTTTCCCTGCCATATATTTAGCCATAAGAGGAATAACAGTTACAGAAACTATAAATGAAGATAAAAGCGTCAGAGATAAAACTACAGTAAGAGGTCTAAGTATCTTTTGAGAATAACCACCAACAAACATAATGGGCACTAAAACTATAACAGTAGTAAATGTACCTGCCCAATCTGCTAAAACTATTTCGTTCAATCCATCTACAATAGCCTGTTTAATAGGTTTTTTTAGTTTTGTGGCATGTCTTTGAATGTTTTCTATAACAACAATAGAATCATCTACTAATAGTCCAACAGAGAGTATAATAGCTGTCATAGTTACAATATTTAATTCACTTCCCATAAGATACATGCCAGCAAAAGCCATAAAGAACACTAAAGGGATAGAAATTGCTGCTAAAGAAGCAAGTCGTATACTTGCAAGTGTTATAAAGATAACTAAAACAGTCATCATTACAGAATCTCTTAAAGCATCTATCAGATTTCTTATTGTTGTCTCAATAAGATTTTTTTGGGTATCGGCTATCTTAAATTCTATCCCCGGAAATTGCGCTTCTATCTTAGGAAGAGCTTTTTGAACAGCCTTTATAGTAGTAGTTACATGGCCATCTTTTTCTGGCCTCATTACATTTAATCCGATAGCCTCTTTTAGATTTCTCATAAAAAGACTTTGGCGATCTTTGAAAGAAGTTCTTATCTTTGCTATATCACGAAGAAGTATTGGATAGCCATTTTTAGTAGCTACCACAATATCACCAAGTTGAGATATATTATCTTTTTCTCCATAGGTCTTGATTCTAAATTGATCCTTACTTCTTATTATTAAACCATCTGGTATATTTAAATTTTGACTCCTTACTGCAGCAATTACTTGAGCCAAACTAAGTCCAAAACCTTTAAGCCGATTTCTATCTACATCTATCTCTATTTCTGGCTTATACCCACCAAAAACCTCTACATTGCCTACCTGAGGAATCCTTAAAAAGGCTTCTTTTATCTCATTGTCTGCAAGTTGTCTGACCTTAGCAAGGTCTAGATGGGAACCTGATTTTGGAATTAATGCAAAAGTAAAAACTGGAGCTGTGGCATCACTTACTTTAAATATTTGTGGGGGCAATATATCAGAAGGCAGTTCTGGTTTAATCCTATTTAACTGATTTGCCACATCTGTTGCTGCTGCATCAAGCCCTTTTTTATAGTCAAATTCAACTGCTACTGCTGCCATACCATCTTGAGTAGTAGATTTAATCTTCCTTACAAGGCTTATGCTATAGAGGGCCTTTTCTACTACTCTTGTTACTTTTGATTCAACATCTTTAGCAGAAGCTCCAGGTTCCTGAATTAGTACAACTACCTGAGGATAATTAGCATCAGGGAAGAGGTTCATTGGCATAGAAGAAAAACCAATGATTCCCAATACACTAGTAAGAAGTAACAAAGATAGAATTAAATGGGGCCTTTTTAAAATATTTCCAGCAAGATCAAAAGATGCCATATTCTATTGCTCCTTAGTTGCTTCAATAGGGTGTACAATATCGCCCTCATGAAGTCTTAAAAGCATATCTTCCCCTGCCACAACTATGTCATCTCCAACAGAAATTGCCCCTTTTCTAATTGGTTCTACACAACATCTATAGGAAGTCTGAAGTAAGACTCTCACAGGAATTTTTTTGATACGATGCTCTTTAGACACAACAAAAAGTAAGTTATGTCCTATGGCTTGGTGCAAGATGCTTCTTGCAGGTACAATAAATCCATACTGCTTTCTAAGCTTAAATACAACAGTTAGAGTCGAACCACTAGGAAGTCCAAATGGAGAGCTTTTTAAATATATCTCACAACTGGGCAGGGGATTCATTTGACTGTCTTGAGGAAAAAGCTTAGAGATTTTAGCGCTTATAAAGGTATTTTTACCATAAGGTGACAAGATATTTACCTGTTGTCCTACATATAATAACGGAAATAGCTCTTGAGGTATTCTTACAACTACCTTATACCCCTTATTTAAAGCATCTAATTTTAAAATAGGCTTACCAATTACTGCTACATCAGAGACATCCATAAATTTTTGAGTTACTATTGCATCAAATGGAGAAAATATCTTTGTATAAGAAAGCTGAATAAGGGCTGTCTTTAACTGATTTTTAACATCTACTACACGTGCTCTTGCAGAATCTCTAGCCATTTTTGCCTTATCTAGGGCTTCTTTACTAAGTGCTTTATGATTAAATAACTTAAGATCTCTAAGATATATTCCTTCATAAGTATAAAGAGCTGTCTTAGCAGCCTCTAATTGAGCTTTAAGGCTAGCAACCCTTGCTTTGTATATGCTGGAATCTAGTACTACTAAGCACTGGCCTTTCTTTACATGGTCTCCTTCTCTAACCTTTAAAGACACAATCCTTGCAGTAATAAGGGGAGAGACAAAACTCGTAACCCGTGGCTCAACAAGTCCTAAATATTGCTGACTAAGATAGAGATAGCCCTTTTTTAATTTTACAACATTTACAGATAAAGTAGGCTTTACAGGCGGAGGGATAGAGGCTAACTGTTTCTTTTTTTGTCTAACAATAAATATTCCAAGTCCTACAATTGCTATTATAACTACAATTGCTATTATGATCTTAATAAGATTTAGATTTGTCTTTTTCTTCTTTGGCATAAAATCTTCTCCTAAATATTAAACAATTACTTTTTAGGTATTAGCTCTTTATAGTCAGAAAGAATCCTTCCACTTGCAAGCTCTACTGCTACAATAGCCCTTTGTCTATCAAACAAGGCTTGAACAAAATTTGCCTGTGCATTTGCCCAGGCGGCTTGAGCCTTTAACATATCAGTAACTGTTCCTGCACCAGTTTCATATTTAAGACTTTGTATTCTAAAGGCCTCTTTTGCAGTCTTCCTAGCCTGTTTAGCAAGTTCAATACGAGATATAGCCTCATTTAGGTTACTAATAGCTGAAAGTATCTGACTTTTAGCTTTAAGCCTTAAGTCCTTAAGTCTGCTTTCTAAAGACAAAAGCCTTGCCTGTGCCTCTGAAATAGAAGCTGAGATACTGCCGCCACTAAAAATATTAAAAGAAAGTTGAAGTGTTACACTCCAAACTTCTTTATTTTCATTTAATCCCCACCCAGCCCTTCGTCCATAATCTCCTAGAAGTTCAAGACTAGGAAGGTTTTGTGCTTTAGCCATTTTTATGGCTAATCTAGCCTTTTCTACCAAATGTTCTAATCTTTTTACATCTGGTCTATTGTCTACTAAAAGGCCTATTTGAGCTAAATTAGGGGGATTGTAGCTTAAATCTTGAGGGATTTTCCCAACTATATTGACAGAATCATTAGGGGAGAGTCCAAGTAAATAACAAAGGTGTTCCTTAGCCCTTAAAAGCTCTTCTTGAGCCCTTACTATATTTATTTTTTGTGATGAAAGCTGGGTATCAATTTCCATTAAATCTAAGGGAGCAATACGACCAAGTTTAAGCATCAATGCAGCATGGTCTCGCTCAACCTTAAGGGCATAAAGAGATTCTTTTTGAGCAGATATAAAATCTTTTAAAAATAAAATGCTATTAAAAGTATCTATAACCTGTGCAATTAGATTTTCTTTAGCAAGCCTAAAATCTTTGATGGATATCTTTATCTCTTTCTCTGATTGTTTTAGTGCACTCCAAAGTCTTCCACCCTCATAAAGAGGCATATAAAATCTTAATCCAGCCCTATATTGATCCCTACTAAATATAGGTGGTGGAGCATTGGGTCCAAAATCACTTATTGGAACAACTGTGGTAGGGAGATTAAATCTAGTATAGCTTGCATAGGCAGTTATTTTAGGTAGAAGCGCACCTTGGGCCTTAAGTTTTGCCTTTTTACTAGATAAAATTAGAGCCTTTTGTGAATGAAGAATAGGACTATTTTTAAGAGCAATATCTATAGCTTGTGATAAAGTTATAGGATTTTTTATTGCATGTATTATCTCTTTTGAAAAACCGCTATTGGGTATGATTAAAAAGGATAAGAATACAGTTAGTAAGCATAAACTAACTTTAGCTAAACTTTTTAAATATCTCTTAAACATCTTTTCTTACCTACTTTGTTTTTGTTTTGTAGTTATTTAAAAAACATCTCAGACACTTTATCGTAACAAAGACTACATTATAAAAATCTATTCCTTAACCACCCCATAGAAGAAACATCTTTTTATTGAAACCTTCATTTTATTGAGATCAAATCCAGACTTGCCTTTCTGTTTTTCAAGCATATACCTTATAAGCGCCCCTTGAATCATACCAATAAGACATATAGTAATCATATCAGCATCTATCTCTTCTTTAAATTCACCAGTTGTAACACCTGCTAATAAAAGGGTTTTTATAAGATTTCCAACCACATGAAATATAGACAACATAGCCTTTCTTAGTTCATCATCATTATGATAAATGCTCTCTGCTAAAAGGATTAGATTAACTCCTTTATGTTCTACAAGATATTCAATTATCGTATCTATTAAGACACAAATACGCTCTTTTGCAGAGCTTTTATCTGCTATTATTGGAGAAAGAGTAGCTATAATGAGTGACTTAACATAGTCATAGAGACAAACTAACAAATGGCGTTTATTCTTAAAATGTTTATATATAGCAGCATCTGTAATACCAACAGCCTCAGAAACACGTCTTAATGTTAAGGCTTTTGTTCCATCTTCTGCAATTATTGCTAGAGCTGCTGAAAGTATATCCTTTTGTCTTTTTGTAAACTCTTTTTGATAAACATTTTCTAAGTCCATAATGTTAGTATATACTAACTAACCTTAAAAACAAGTAAAAATTTTTAGACATATAAAAATTTTTTATAAAATTAGCATAATATCTCACAATATCTGTTGATAAATAAAACTATATCTTGAATTAATGCTATAAGTCGATTAAAAACATTATAATTCCCCGGCATATGGGCATATGCCGGTCAGGATGTATTGAACTTTAAAAAAATTTTTTAAAAAAGGAGCGAAAGTTGGCTGTTAAAGCTATCAGAGGATTTAAAGACCTTTTACCACCAGAAAGCGAACTCTTAACTCATATAGAAACTATTGCTAGAAAAGTATTCTCTAGTTGTGCAATAAGAGAAATAAGAATACCAATTGTAGAAAACACCTCGCTATTTGCCCGAGGTATAGGTGAGCATACAGATATAGTTGAAAAAGAAATGTATAGTTTTGTTGACAGAAACGGTGAATCTATAAGTCTTAGACCTGAGGCTACTGCTGGAATACTAAGGGCTGTAATTGAACATAAATTATATGGTAGCTCTCCCATATTAAAATTTTTTACAATTGGTCCAATGTTTAGACATGAAAGACCTCAAAAGGGTCGCCTAAGACAATTCCATCAAATAGATGTTGAAATTATAGGAACAGATTCTCCTTTGGCTGATGCTGAAGTTATATGGATGGCTTGGCATATATTAAACACCTTAGAGGTACCAAATATCTATCTAGAGATAAACTCCCTAGGCTGTCCTAAGTGTAGGGCCGTACACAGGGAAGACTTAATGCTTTATCTTGAAGGGGTATATAAAGACCTTTGTGAAGATTGTCAAAGACGTGCCAAAACTAATCCCTTAAGGATATTTGATTGTAAAAATGAAAAGTGTAAAGAATTAATGGTTAGAGCCCCTCTTATAAAACATGCACTTTGTCCTGATTGCGCAGATCATTATGGAAAAGTGTTAGATTTTCTTGAATCATTTGATGTACCATTTAGACAAAATCCCTATCTTGTCAGAGGGCTTGACTACTACACACGCACTACGTTTGAAATTATATGCCCAAGTCTGGGAGCACAAAGTACTGTAGCCGCAGGTGGAAGATATGATGGATTAATAAAAGAATTAGGTGGTCCAGACATCCCGGGTATGGGAATGGCTATAGGAGCAGAAAGGGTTTTAATTGCATTAAATAAAGAGCAACAAAAGTTAGATGGAACAATAGATGTTTTTATTGCCGCACTTGGCAAGGAAGCTAGATTTGAAACATCTTCATGGCTTCTAATATTTAGAAAACAAGGACTAAAGACAGTTATGTCCTATGAAGATAAAAGCTTAAAAGCCCAGTTAAAACAGGCAGATAAACTTGGAGCCAAAATTGCCCTTATTGTAGGGGAAGAAGAACTTGATGAAGACATTGTAATCTTAAGAGATATGAGGACTAGCGAACAAATTGAAATTGACATAGATGACCTTATGGACAAGGTATTAGAGATGTGTAAAAGATAGTTTTTTTACAATATTATATAAGACAAAGACTTTATGTGAGGTGAACTAAGACATGGATTCATTAAACGGGTTAAAGCGCACCCACGACTGTGATTCTCTTACAGAAGTAGCTCTTGGACAAGAAGTGGTATTAATGGGTTGGGTCTTAAGACGAAGAGACCATGGAGGAGTAATATTCATTGATTTAAGAGATAGAAAAGGGATTACTCAAGTAGTTTTTGCTCCAGAAGTAGATGCCAAAACCCATGAAAAGGCACATCAATTAAGGAGTGAATATGTAATTGCAGTAAAAGGGGTGGTGCGCAGACGCCCTGAAGGTATGGAAAATCCAAAGATTAAAACCGGGATGATAGAAGTAGCATGTCATGAATTAAGAATTTTAAATAAATCTAAAACCCCTCCATTCCCACTAGATCCAGAAGAGATTTCTACACCAATCTCTGAAACATTAAGGCTAAAATATCGCTACCTAGATCTTAGAAGACCTCATATGATAGAAGCCCTAACATTGAGGCACAATGTATGTCAGGCAATACGAGAATTCCTAAATGAAAGAGAATTCCTTGAGATAGAAACTCCTATGTTAACCAAAAGCACTCCAGAAGGTGCAAGAGACTACCTTGTACCAAGTAGAGTCAATCCTGGACACTTTTATGCTCTTCCTCAATCTCCTCAGCTATACAAACAAATATTAATGATATCTGGTATGGAAAAGTACTATCAAATTGTACGATGCTTTAGAGATGAAGATCTAAGAGCAGACAGACAACCAGAGTTCACTCAGCTTGATATGGAGCTCTCTTTTGTAGAGGAAGAAGATGTAATGACTTTAATAGAGTCTCTTATGAGCTATATATTTAAAAAATGTATTGAAGTAGAATTAAAAACTCCCTTTCCTCGACTAAGTTATGATGATGCTATAGCTCGCTATGGAACAGATAGGCCAGATATACGTTTCTCTCTAGAATTACATGATATCACAGAGATTGCAAAAGGCTGTAAATTAAAAGTCTTTAAAGAAGCAGCAACTAAAGGCGGTATAGTTAAGGCTATTAATGCTAAAGGCATGGCAGATCTTTCTCGGAAAGACCTCGATGACCTTACAACATTTGCACAATCACTTGGTGCTAAAGGGCTTGCATGGGTAAAAATAAAGGAAGATAGCTCATGGCAATCTCCTATTGCAAAATTCTTTACAGATGAAGAACGCACACAAATGACACAAATTCTCAATGCCGAGCCGGGTGATATATTATTCTTTGGTGCGGATATGCCAGAGATTGTATATAAGGTTTTGGGAGAACTTAGGATTGAACTTGCAAAAAGAAGAGGGCTAATCTCCAAAGAAGAGTTTAGCTTTGTTTGGGTTACAGATTTCCCTCTTGTAGAATATGATCCAGAAGAAGGCAGATTTACATCTGTCCATCATCCATTTACTTCTCCTAAAGAACAAGATCTAGAAAAATTAGATACAGATCCTGCATCTGTTCGCTCAAGGGCATATGATTTGGTTTTAAATGGAGTTGAGATTGGTGGCGGAAGTATACGTATTCATCAAGTACCAGTACAAGAAAAGGTCTTTAAGGTACTAAAAATAGGTGAGCAAGAGGCAAGAGAGAAATTTGGCTTCCTGCTAGATGCTCTCTCTTATGGTGCTCCGCCCCATGGAGGCATTGCCTTTGGACTTGACAGACTTATAATGTTAATGTCAAAAAGAGATACAATTAGAGATGTAATTGCATTTCCAAAGACACAAAAAGCCCAGTGTCTTTTAACAAAAGCCCCCTCTCCCGTAAGTATGACTCAGCTTGCAGAGCTTTATCTAAAACCGGGGTGGAAGGTTTAGTTCTTTATAGATTGAACACTTATTAGAGTTAAACTGCTAAGTTAGGAGGAATTATGGCAAAGTGGAATCCAAACAGAGGACTTTTAGACCACGAACACACTAGGCACTGGCAACACACATTAAAAGATGTGTTAGAGCCCAATCTAATGAGAGAAATCTTTCCTTATGATGAAGTATGTAAAATAGACTTTGACTATAAATATCTTATACCAACTCCATCTCGTGAAATGCTTATTACCGATACTACATTTAGGGATGGACAGCAGGCAAGACCACCATATAGTGTAGAGCAAATATCAACAATTTTTGATTTTCTACATCGTCTTGGAGGACCCAAGGGGATAATTAGGCAGAGTGAATTCTTCCTCTATACCAAAAAGGATAAGCAGGCAGTAGAAAAGTGCCTTGAAAAAGGCTATGAATATCCTCAAGTAACTGGCTGGATTAGAGCTAAAAAGGAAGACCTTAAGCTTGTAAAAGAAATGGGGCTTGATGAAACAGGAATCCTTACTTCTGCCTCTGATTATCACATATTTTTAAAACTAAAAAAGACTAGAAAACAGGCAATGGAAGACTATCTCTCTATTGTTAAAGCTGCTCTTGAACTTGGCATAAAGCCTAGATGCCATTTTGAAGATATAACACGAGCAGATATATTTGGTTTTTGTGTACCCTTTGCAATTGAATTAATGAAGTTAAGAGAGGAAACAGGAATAGATATTAAGATTAGACTTTGTGATACATTGGGATATGGAGTCACATATCCTGGTGCAGCACTTCCAAGAAGTGTTCCTAAACTTGTACGTGCTATGATAGAAGAAGCTGGTGTGCCAGGAGAACTGCTTGAATGGCATGGGCACAATGATTTTCATAAGGTAGTTATAAACGCTACTACCGCATGGCTATACGGATGTGGGGCAATAAATGGTACATTACTTGGTTTTGGTGAAAGAACAGGTAATACCCCAATCGAAGCACTTCTTATAGAAAGAATCCAGCTTAGAGGTACAACTGATGGTATAGATACCCTAGCTATTACTGAAATGGCAGATTACTTTAGGAAAAAACTTGGAGTACATATACCTGCTAACTATCCACTTGTTGGTGATGACTTTAATGCAACAAGTGCAGGAATACATGCAGACGGACTCCTTAAAAATGAGGAAATTTATAATATATTTAATACAGGCAAGATTCTTGGAAGACCACCTTCAGTAGTAGTAAACGACAAAAGCGGCACCGCAGGTATTGCCCATTGGATTAACTCTCACCTTGGACTTACTGGTGAACGAGCTATTGATAAAAGACATCCTGGAGTTGTAAAGATATACAAGGCAATAATGAAACAATATGACGAAGGTCGTGTCACATCAATGTCTAAGGGAGAAATGGAGGCGCTTGCGCGCAAATATCTACCAGAGCTATTTACTTCAGAGTTTGACCAACTCAAAAAACGTGCTCATAGCCTTGCATTTCATATTGTTGAAGACCTTGTTGAAAGGACAGAGATTAGGTCTATGGACCCTGCCCTTATAGAGCCTGTTTTACAAAGGGTTTTAGAGGAAAATCCATTTATACAGTTCTTATATGTAGTAAATAAAGAAGGACAAAAAATTACCAAAAATATTACACACATAGAAGACAGAGCAAAATATGCAAACTTCCAGTTAGACAGTGACTTTTCCTCAAGACCATGGTTTATAGCTCCAATTAAAGATGGCAAAATACATGTATCAGACTTTTATACATCAAGGATAACAGGGGCACTTTGTATAACAGTATCAGGACCTATTAGGAATGAAGAAGATGAAATAATTGGCGTCTTAGGTATTGATATGAGGTTTGAAGATCTTGCCAAAATGGAAGGCGATGAGGAGGTAGTCTGATAAGAAAAGGGCATAGCGAGTATGGAGTTATAAGAAAAAAATGGACAGGAAGGATATCCATTGCCCTTTTGTTCCCCAACAAATATGCTGTAGGAATGTCCAATTTGGGCTTACAGGTCCTCTATGGACTACTAAATTCTTATGATGAAGTTATAGCAGAAAGATTTTTTGTTCCAGAAGATCAATGCGACCTAGAAGAATGGCGCTCAGTAGAATCAAATCATCTGCTGAGCGCTTTTGATATTATATTGCCATCCATAAGCTTTGAAACAGACTATCTGAATCTAGTAAGGGCTTTATATTCTGCTAAAATTCCTATTTATGCCAAAGAAAGAAAAGATAGCGACTCACTTGTCATAGGCGGAGGGATTGCTCTTCTTATAAATCCTGAACCTGTAGCTCCATTTCTTGATGCTATATTTTTGGCAGAAGCAGAATCCATAATGGATTCATTTATAAAGATATTACCAAAGCTTATAACTAAAAGCTCTAGAGAAGCTAAGCTTTCTATATTACTGGAAAATGTACCTGGTACCTATGTTCCCTCTTATTATGAGCCTATATGGAAAGATAATAAGCTAATGGACTGGAAAGTAAAAGATAGGCTACCATCTAAAATCCAAGTTAAAAAGGTACTAAATCATAAAAAAATAAAAATTGCTCCTCATAGCTTTGTTCTCTCTGAAGAGGCAGCATTTTCAAATATGTTTTTAGTAGAAGTAGCAAGAGGATGTGGCAGAGCTTGTAGATTTTGTGCAGCAGGCTTTGTATATAGACCACCAAGACCATGGAGCCCTGAGGCAATAGAAAATGCCATTTCTTTAGCACCTAGAAACTGTTCAATAGGACTTGTAGGGTTAGAATTTGTAGGCAGAGAAGACCTAAATTGGCTAATAGAAAGATTCCTCAAAAAAGGACTTCGATTATCTTTTTCTTCACTAAGGGCTGATGCTATTAATGATAAATTTGCTCAACTTCTTGTACAATCTGGTGTAAAAACTGCAACCATTGCCCCTGAAGCAGGAAGTAAAAGATTAAGGCAAGTCATAAATAAACATCTTGATGACCAGGATATTTTAAATGCGGCAGAAATATTGCTTTCAAATGGTATAGAAAACTTAAAATTATACTTTATGATGGGCTTACCAACTGAAACATTAGAAGATATTGAAGAGATAGTTGAACTTGTCTCTAAGATAAAAAAAATTTTTTTAAAAATTGGTAGAAAAAGAGGCTTCTTGGGTAGAATTACAGTCAGTGTTAATAATTTTGTCCCTAAAGCTTGGACTCCATTTCAATGGGCGGGCATATTAAAACCAAAAGAACTAAAAAAAAGGCAAAAAATACTAACAAAAAATCTAAGAAAACAGGCAAATATTAGACTTAATATAGAAAGTGGACGAAATTGGTGGATACAATCTATATTAAGTCGCGGGGATAGAAGAATCTCTAAAGTTATAGAAGCTGTATCTATACAAGGACAGACCTGGAGAAAGGCCTTTAAACAAACTCGTCTTGATGAGACGTTATTTATTAATCAAAGAGAGTTAAAAGAGAAATTCCCTTGGGAAATAGTTGGACATCCAATAAAGAGAGAATTTTTAGAAAAAGAATGGCAATTAGCCCAACGCGCAATCCAAACTCCATTTTGTAAAGTAGGAATCTGTGAAAAATGCGGAGCTTGTAGTAAAAGCAGAAAAATATCCTCCATAAGCCACTAAAAGATAAAAAATAACTCACTCAAATAAAGTTCAATAGTTGAAGCAACAGAGCAATAATATAATTTTTAGTCATTATCTAAACTTAGCTTGAAATATTTATTAAAAGGCTGCCAATAGGGAAGAATGATTTTAGAAACTTTAGAGAAAAAACTGCTACTTTGTAGATAAGATCGAATTTCTCTCCGAGCGCTTAAATGAGAACAATGAGGCCCTTTTAATCCCAAAACTTCATAGGCTTGTAAATACTCTAACTGTCCATGCTATGATACTTCTTTGATGTAAACGAAGGTGCAATAAAGTTCTTTAAGGGCCTGAAGATAGAAACCCTTCCAGAGTTTAAACACTAAGGTAAGTATCCTTTAAGGACCTAAAAAAGCAAATTTTGATGGTTCTTGTGGTCACTTTCAAAGATAATATCTGAAGGCACAAAGATACCTTAGAGAAGATAGGATTTGATGAAAAAGAAAGGCAAGAGATAAAAGAAATTATATTTAAAAGCAGGCATGGGCTTTTATTTTTAAAAAGGTTTAGTAAGTATTTAAAAGAAACCTGTGGTAAGAAGCCCATAATTATTTTAGATGACTATGACACGCCAATATATACACCATAGTTAATGGGATACTATGAAGACCACTGTGGCAGAGTAAATGTCGCATCTTAGTATAGATATCAATCTTATATATATGTTTTTACCTTTAGTGATCTCACAAGATTTAAAATTATAAAATTTTACTAAGTTAAGCCCCGTTTGCTCCTTTATATATAAATTTTTTCCCTTCCCATGTTTTAAAAACTGCTATATCACCATCTATCTTTTCTAAAAAATTAGGACCGCAAGGGGCCTTACCTGCCCCATTTGGTAAATCCACAACAAATTTAGGAATACAAAGTCCGCCAATCCTTCCCTCAAGTTTACTTATCAATTCTTGCCCCTTTTTTATTGATGTCCTAAAATGATCTGTACCTTGTACACAATCACAATGAAAGAGATAATAAGGCTTTATTAACATCGCCTCTAACCTAGTAAAAAGCTCTGAAAGAATATCCAGATCATCATTTACACCCCTTAAAAGTACCGTTTGATTTGCCATTGCAATACCATTTAGACTTAGAATATCTGCAGCTTTCTTTGCCTCCTTAGTAATTTCATAAGGATGATTAAAGTGAGTATTTATCCATATGGGTCTATATTTTCTTAACATCTTTCCTAAACTAGAAGTTATTCTCATAGGAAGTACAACAGGAATACGCGTTCCTATTCGAATCACATCTACATTTTGTAACTGTCTTATTTTCTTTAAAATATATTCTAAATAATTTTGGTTTATAAAAAGTGGATCTCCCCCAGAAAGTATTACTTCTCTAATATTTTTATTTCTTTTTATGTAAAAAACTATTTGTTCAATCTCTTTTTTGTTAATTACCCAAGGTTTGGTTGACCAAAATCTCTTTCTGTTACAGTGTCTACAATAGCTTGCACAAAGAGAAGTTGTAATAATTAAGACTCTATCTGGATAACGATGTATAAGATGAGGAGTAACACTGTATACTCTTTCTGCTAGAGGATCTAGTTGTGAGCCTGGTAATCGAAATTCTATTTCTTCAAGGCTTGGAATTATCTGTCTAAATATTGGATCACTATAGTCCATCTCGTGACATAATGAAAAATAATATGGAGTAGTAGCAAAATGGTAACTACTTAGAAGAGTTCTAAATTTCTCTACTTGTTTCTCAGGTATAATCCCAATAGAAGATAAAAAAGAAAAGCCTTTTAAGCGATTCTTAATCTGCCATTTCCAATCTAAAAAAATAACATTTTTATAGAATTGTTTCTTAATACCTAAAGTATTCATTAATTTTTGCTGTTATTCCTAAACTCTTCTGCATTTATGTTATATTTTCTTAATAGTCTTTGAAAACTTTGTCTTTCAAGTCCACTCATTTGGGCAGCTTTAGAGACATTACCATTGGTCCTCTTTAAAGCATTTGTAAGATATTTTGTAGAAAAATCCTCAAGAATTGAGGACTTTGCAACATTATAAGGCTTAGTTAATAGTTTATCTATTAAGTTGTTGGTATCTATAAATGGAGTTGTTGACCCTATTTCAGAAATATCTGAAGGTTTTATTGTAGAAGAAGTTGCAAGAACTACAGAACGTTTTATCGTGTTTTCAAGCTCCCTAACATTCCCTTTCCAAGTACGAGAAGAGAGAAATTCTATTGTCTCTGGGGCAAAATGGAGATCTTTTTTATTATATTGAATGGAATACTTATTTAAAAAATGCAAAGCTAAAAGAGGAATATCTTCTCTTCTTTCTCTTAAAGGTGGCACCTTTATATTAACTACATTTAATCTAAAATATAAATCTTCTCTAAAAGAACCATCTACAATCTTCTCTTCCAGATTTTGATTTGTAGAAGCTATAACTCTAGCATCTACCGATATTGTCTTTGTTGCACCAAGAGGTCTAATTTCTTTTTCTTGAAGAGTTCTTAATAATTTTATTTGAATAGAAATTGGAATATCTCCTATCTCATCTAAAAATATAGTGGAACCATTTGCAGCAATAAAAAGTCCTTTTTTATCTTGGGTTGCACCTGTAAATGCACCCTTAACATGACCAAAAAGTTCACTCTCTAAAAGGTGTTCTGGAATTGCAGGACAATTTACTACAACTAACTCTTTATTCTTTCGAGGACTAAGCTCATGTATAGCTCTAGCAACGAGTTCCTTTCCTGTTCCACTTTCTCCTGTAATTAATACAGTTGCATCACATTCAGCAACACGTGCGATCATATCTAACATCTTATTAATAGCAGGAGAATTCCCTACAATACCTCCAGGATGTATAATATTCTCTCTATGAGTCTTTTGTAACCTTAGATTTTCTCGTAAAAGATAAGTCCTCTCAAGAGCTTTTTCTGTAGTATGAACAAGTCGCTGATTATCAAAAGGCTTTTCTATAAAATCATAGGCACCAACTTTCAATGCCTCTACGGCCATTTCTATAGTACCATAGCCAGTAATTAAAATAATAGAAATAGTATCATCTATCTCCTTTATAGCATTTAAAAGTTGTATGCCATCCATTCCAGGCATTTTAACATCTGAGATAACTGTATCAGGAACTAGTCTATCTAAAATATTTAAGGCTTCATCACTAGATGTAGCAGTATAAACTTCATATAGCTTCCTCTTTTTAAAGAGCCTCTCTAGCATGGAAACCATATCTTGATCATCATCAATTATAAGAAGCTTTTTCATAAAAAACTCCAATAATACATCAAAATTAACAGACAGAGATTAGTTGTTTAAGACGTTTTTTAGCTTTCTCAGAGGAGCTTGCAGGCAATGTTACTATAAAGATAGTTTTTATCCCTCTAATTACATATTCTTTATCTGAAGGAGGGGAACAAACATCTATACTGCCTCCATGTTCTTTTATTATTCCATAAGATATAGAAAGTCCTAATCCACTACCTTGCCCTGGTGCTTTAGTTGTAAAAAATGGATCAAAGATTCTCCTTTTTATATTTTCATCTATCCCATCGCCTGTATCACCAACAATGACTTTGACAATACAATCTTCTTCTTCACCTTCAGATTTAGTCCATATATAAACAGTACCATTGTCTCCTATAGCATCCTTTGCATTATTTAATAAATTCATCAAAACTTGTGTAAATTTATTCTCATCTGCGATTACCTTCGGTAATTTTTCATCGAGATATAAGACAATATCTATACCACTTAACTCAAAAGTGTGTTTAACAATTGTTACTGTTTGTTTAATACATTCATTAATTTGAATCTTACTAATATACCTTCTTTCTGAGGATCTAGCAAAACTAAGTAGATCAGAAACTATTCTTTTACAATTTTTGGTCTGTTTCTCTATAATCTTGAGCTCTTCTAAGGCCTCTTGTTCTTTTATATCTTCTTTTAATAATTGCGTATAACCTAAAATAATTCCTAAAGGTGTATTTAATTCATGAGCTATGCCCGCAGCTAATTGTCCTATAGAAGCCATTTTTTCTGAATAAATAAGTTTATCAGTCATTCGTTTAAACGTGGTGATATCCTTTGCAATACCTTCAAATCCAATAATATTGCCACTCTTTTCTTTTATAGCACCAGCAGTAATAATAAGATAGATAGTTGAGCCATCAACTCTTTTAAATCGAGTCTCAAAATCTACTATATAGCCCTTAGTATATATACTATTGTGATATATATCCCAATCTTCAGGCCTTTCAAAAAATTGTTTCATAGGAAGACCAATAATTTCACTTTTTATCTTAAAACCCAACATATTCATCCCACTAGGATTTATATCTGAAATGCAACCATCTTGATCACAGAAAAATATCGCATCACGAGAGCCTTCAAATAGTCGTCTAAATTTTTGTTCTGATACTACTAATGCTTTAGTTCTTTCTCTCACTTTTTCTTCTAATCGCATATTAAAATTTCTAAGCTGCTTATGTGCTATTTCTAGCTCTTCCTTTGCATTCTTTAGTCTCCTTGCATCTTCTTTAATAACCTCCATAACTTTTTGCACATTTGGAAAATAAAAAGTAAGAACTGCTGCAGAAATAAATGCTATTGAATTTAATCCACCAGAATAAGGAGCTATCTTTTCCCAAAGCATAGGATGTTGTGAATATAATAAAAAGCCTTTTAAGGCATGTCCTGTACTACGAGATATAGAAAGTGCAACAAAAGTCATACATAACCAAAAAATATAAGTATAAAAGACATTTCTTGTATGAGTCCTTTTTAATATCCATGCATATCTTAGGGCAATAAAAGATAATACTAACATACAAAGAGAACCAAAAAAATCTACAATATATATAGGATAAAGAGATAATCCCTGCATAGCTTTATAGAGTATCATCCTCACTATGGCTTTGAAGGAAAGATTTTAGACTTAAAACAAAAAACAACATTGCGGGGATACAAAGTAAATGATCAAACCTACCAATATAATATAAAATATGTTCTACATTATAAGGAGGAAGTAGTTTATGATGCCACATATTTAGAGGTAAATAAAAACTAGAATATGACATTCGTCTATATACAATATGAACCATTAAGGTATCTAAATTCCATGCCAAAAAGAACCAAAAGGAATAACGTAGCCAACGCCAACCATTTTTATGTTTCTGAGGATGATGTTCTAAAAGATAAAGAATAAAAATTAATGAGGCAGCAAAAAATATATGCCCCATAATATGTACAAAAAAACCTTCAGGTGGACCATGAATTTGAACGGCAAAGGCTTCTATATCATTAAACAAAATAAAAAATAAAGCCAAAAGAAGACTTCTTATATATTTAAAGAAATAATTTCTTCTTTTCATGGTCTAAAAATCTAATTCTTTTTGTTCATTACATGCAGGACATCCCAAAATCTCATCTTGCTCTTTAACTCTTTCAATCTTGGGCAACACTAAAAGATAATGTACAGGTTGATTTGGATCATTACTATATACTAAAAAAACTAATTTTCTAATAATAAAGGGGGGAGTTTTAAATTTTACTATAAGAACCTTTTTGTGATGAGGCAAAATAAATAACTTTTTATGAATAAGATCTATATTGTAATGTAACTCTGATATCTTATTAATAATTAAGGTCTTAGAACCTCGGTTATCTAATTTTATTTTTAGGTAGATATTATCTCCTTTTTTCTTAAATATGTGAATCTTCCATGGATCTAACACTAAACGAGGGCCAGGTTGAGGCACACTAATACCCTTTATCTCTAAAAGTAGATTGGGACAGGTAGGATCATCCGATTGAATAGATATATATTTTCTAAAAGGACCAGAAATGCCTGCAGAATGAAAAGTTACCATAACTTCTGTAACTTGTGAGGGTTTCAAAATTTTCTTTCCAATTATAGCCCCTGTACACCCACAAGAAGTTCTAACATGAATAATATGAAGGGGTGCATTTCCACAATTGTCTATTTTAAACCTGGTTTTATATATGGGACCTTCCTTGATCTTGCCAAAATCAAAAGATAAAGGTCTAGCTTCTATACATGGAGCTTTAGATTTTGCCCAAACAAGGCAAGAAAATAAACAGCTTAAACTTATTATGGTTATAATTAATCTCTTTTTTAATCTTTTCATGGCAATCTCTTTAAGATATCACTAACATTCATATAATCTAAGTAATCTTTCAAACATTTCATTATGGATCTCTATTTGATTTTTCCCTGTTTCATTTATCATTATCCAAACACAACGCCTAAAAGCTCTATAAAGATCTGCTCTAAGTCTAAGACAAAGTAATTCTGTATCCTGTAATAGTTCTTTTTCGTCATTATTAGGATTTGACTGGTCCATAATATGCCTCTTTTTAAATAAAAATAAAGATTTTTAAATAATAGCGCAGTAAAATATATCTGCAAGATATTCAGAGGAATACATATTAACTTAGGCTAGAAATATCTTTAGGACTTTTCTTTTTTATGCATAGCCTTCCAATAATAATACCTAGTTCTTCTACATTATATGGTTTAGTAACAACTCCTTTAAATCCATATTCCTGGTAATTAGCCATAACAGGATCTGTTGCATATCCACTTGAAACAATAGCTGTGGCATCAGGATCGAACTCTAATAAATGTTTTATAGCCTCCTTTCCCCCCATTCCACCAGGAATAGTTAAATCCATAATAACAATATCAAAAGACTTGCCCTTGGCTTTAAATTCCTTATATATTCTTAGCATCTCTTTTCCATCATTTACACAATAAACTTTATAGCCTAAATAAGTTAGTATTTGTGTACCTGTTTGATGTATAAGCTTATCATCATCCATAATAAGAATTCTTCCACCTGGTCTCGGAATATTCTCAAAACTAGATTCAACCTCTAATGTTTTGTTATCTATAGCAGGTAAATAAATACTAAATGTAGTGCCTATACCGACTTTTGAATCTACAGTAATGTGCCCTCCGTGCTTTTTGATAATAGAAAAACATATCGTTAAGCCTAATCCACTTCCTCTATCTTTTGTTGTAAAATAAGGATCAAATATATTATTGATATATTTTTCAGGAATACCAATGCCATGGTCCTTAATATTAATTTTTATATATTTACCATTAGCTATTGGTAAAGAATCTTCTTTGGATTTAGTATAGTTTTGGCAACTAATCTCTAACACACCACCATTAGGCATTGCTTGCCGAGCATTTATAGTTAAGTTTTGAAGGACTTGATATAGTTGTCCCTTATCCACTTGAACCAACCATAGGGCTTTATCAAAAGTAAATTTATGTTTTATATTGCTACCAGATAAAGATAGACTTACAGCATCTTCTATAAGTTTTTTAATATCAGTGGTAGTCTTTATTGGCGCACCACCTTTTGAAAATATAAGAAGTTGCTTAGTTAGATCTCTAGTACGAGCAGCTGCAGCCTCTGCAACAGTTAGCTTTTTATAAGCTTCATGTTCTGGATCTAGTAAAAGCTTTGCAAGGCTAATATTGCCAATAAGTCCTGTAAGAAGGTTATTAAAATCATGGGCTATTCCTCCAGCTAAGATACCTAGTGATTCTATACGCCTAATCTTTTCTGATTCTTGTTGAATCTTTTGTTTTTCAGTTATATCCCTTGCAACAACAGTTGTACCTAAAACTTCTCCTGAAGTATTAAAAAATGGAGCAGCAACTATATCAAAGATTTTATTTTGTCCTTTTTTATCTTTGATTTCTACTTCAAAATTTATATTTTCTTTATTATCAGGATTATTTTTTAGTTTAGCTGAAAGCTGTTTTAATAAAGGATTTCTTATTGACAGTTCTTCATCCGTTTTCCCTAAGATATCATTTTCAGAAAGTCCTATAAAAGATTCAAATGCATAATTACAAAGTATATATCTACCATATTTATCCTTTGCAAATATTATATCTGGCACGGAACTAATAAGCCCTTTTATTAAAGCATTTGCTTCTCTAAGTTCAGCAGTCCTTTTATTAACAAGTCTTTTAATCTCCTCATTTCTTCTTTTATTTTCACGTTCATAACATATAAACCAACAAAGCAATACTACGCCCACAACTGTAATAGCAGAAAAGATAGCAAAATAAGCAAACCTCGCAGCAGATCTTCCTGTCTCAAGTATAGTAACAGGAATTTTAGCTTTTATTAAAAGTCCAGTATTTTCTAAACCTCTAAAATAACCATATGCATATAAGAAATCTTTATTGGGTAGGAATTTTATAAAGAAATTTCTTGTCTTAACTTCATTGATAATTTTGTATACTTTTCCCTTCATATTTTTGGGCATATAGGGAAAAATGATAAAAGCTATTCTCGTTTGATGCCTTAATTTTTCCAAAATTGATTTAGTCAAAAATCTTCCCATTACAATTATGCCATCTGGCGGTCCCTGTCCAGATGATTTAATTATAGGAAGACTTGCAATCATAAGAGGACCATATTTAGTAACAATTAACCCTTTTAAGCCATACTTTTTCGATTTTGGTTTCATTAAAAAATGAGTAGAAGGAAGCTTATTAGAGGGAAAACTTTTAAGATTAAGAAGTCTATTGTGTATGGGATCATAAATTTTACCCCAAACAACTGTACCATCTAGTTTACATATATAAACTAGATTTAACTTTGTACTTTCCCAAAGCTCATTTGGTATAAGATTGGATTTTATATATGCCTTGTTGCGATCTTGTACAAATTTATATGTATCATCCCACTGGGCCCAATCTGAATCTATTTGTGCTAAGTGATGAATTTCTTGAGATAATGCATCTTCCACCCTTAATATATCACTTTTTGCTTCACGTCTTTCTAAACTTACAAAACTAGGCATTATAAGATAGCGTTGGAATAGATAATTACCTACTCCATAAACCACTACAAGAAATACTAATATACCAACAATCTTATTATTGGACATCTAGATATCTTTTGTGGTTATTTTAAAATTTTTTAACCTAAAATAACACTATCAGAAAGTAACATAAAAAATAAATATAGTTACACTTATGCAAAAAGTACACCTAAAAATATTACTATAATTTTAGATATGCCTTGCTTCATATGATAAGCCCATTTTGTTATTAGAAATGAGATTAGAGGAATTGTCTGAATGAGAGAAGTCTGTTTTACACCATAACAAAATTTTATCTGCAAACTTATCGATAGATTTCGCAATATTAGAATCTGGTGCCAAACGAATAACAGGTACCTGCTCCTTAATTGCTTTAGACATAATCTTATCTTTTGGAACAAGCCCTAAAAACTCCAATCTTATTCTAAGAAATCTCTCACATACCTTAGCAAGTCCCTCAAAAATCTTCTTAGCTTCTTTTTTACCAGTCACTTGATTTATCAAAATATGGAAAAACTTCTTCTGATATCTTTGAGATAACACTTTCATTAAAGCATAAGCATCTGTAATAGATGTAGGATCTGGAGTTAAAATTACTACATTTTTATGTACAAATGAATTAAACCACAATACCGAAGGACCTATTCCTGCTGCAGTATCCACTATAACAAGCTCAAAGTGAGTTGCTATAAATTTTAGTGTCTCTGCAAGTAAATATTGTTTATCCACATCAAAAGTTACAAGTTCTGGTACACCAGAACTTGCAGGTAAGATACCTAAATTTGGCTCAGGATATACTACAGCAGAAAGAGGATCCCCACCATAGGCTAAAACATCCTTAATTGTAGTTTCAACACTAAGTCCTAACATTACATCTATATTAGCAAGACCTAAATCTCCATCAACAACTAATACAGATCTATTCTTTTGAGCAATACACATTGCAGTATTAAGAGCTAAACTAGTTTTCCCAACTCCACCCTTACCACTACTAAAACATACCATTAAAGGCCATGAATTATTAAGTTTATATATCATGATAACCCCCTATTTAGGGTTTTTCTGTTCATTTATAAGCTTATTAAGTGCCAATTTCTCTTCTTTTGTAACTCCAGCTTTTACCTTTACCAACTCTTTATTAAAACATACCTTGTTTCTACCTTGCTTTTTTGCTTCTAAAAGATATTTATCTGTCCTCTTAATAAAGGAATCTGGTTTAAGTTTTTCATCTGGAAGATAAGTATCTACCCCAAAGCTGGCAGTTAATCTTATTCTTTTGCCATTTATTGGAATCTCACTTTTTTCTAGTTTTTTTCTTAATCTTTCTGCAATCTGAATCGCCCGTGTAATAGATGTAGACGGAAGGATTATCGCAAATTCTTCTCCTCCATATCTACAAGCAACGTCTATTCTTCTCGTATTTTTTTTCCAAATATTACTTGCATAAATTAAAGCCTTATTACCTGCTTGATGTCCGTATTTATCATTAACTTTTTTAAAAAAATCTAAATCTATCATAATTAAAGAAGTGGGTTGGCCTGTTCGTCTACTTCTTTCCATTTCTTGCTCTAACGCATCTATAAAATGCCTAAAATTATAAAGCCCTGTTAAAGGATCCGTGCTTACAAGTCTTTCAAGAACTTCACAACGTCTTTTTAGGCTTTCTAGTTCTATAAGTGCAGGACAAGTTTTTGCACCATAAGGACAACGTAACTTACTATTATCTTTTAAATCTTCTCCTTCTAAAACTTTATTTAAAGCAAAAGGCTCTTTTTTCATAAAAACACCTTTGTTATTGTTTTCGGTTATTTTAGATTTAGCTTTATTTCAAGTACTCCAACAAGCCCAATTTGTTTTCTTGACTCACCTAGTTGAAATAGGTTAGCATCAATAGTAATAATTTAAATATAACTTTGTTAAGATTTATTATGAAATCAGTTTTATTTATTATGAATTTTATTATATCATATTTTCTTTTACTTACACCAGATAACACCTCATATCCTATTAACAATAGGAGATTATTATTATGAGACAAAAAGACTTTTTTACCTCTATCCCTCAAACATTATCAGATTTATTTAATGAAAAAGATCCATGTTGGTATCCTCTTAAAAAATTAAAAGATTTTATAGTTGACAATATTAAACCCAATCTACCTAATAATATTCCATTGCAACAACCTCTCTTAAGACCTATTGTTTTTATGCCTGATGGTTCCATATTAGAAGAGTTTGATATTTGTGGAGCTACAGGCAAACTAAGAGTATTAATAGATGGAGAAGTAATAGAAGAAGCTAGTATATTATGTGCTGGTGCTGTTTTTATGGATAATAATGTACAAATTGGAAAATCCGTTGTAGTAGAACCTGGTGCCCTTATAAAGGGACCTACTATTATTGACGATTTTACCGAGGTAAGACAAGGCGCATATATAAGAGGTTGGGCAATATTTGGTTCAAAATGTGTAGTAGGACATACTACAGAGGTTAAGCATTCTATCTTTCTAGATAATGCAAAAGCAGGACATTTTGCATACGTAGGAGATAGTATTTTGGGAAACAATGTAAATCTAGGAGCAGGAACAAAACTTGCTAACTTACCCTTCATAAGAAAAACAATATCTATACCAATAGAAGACAAAAAGATTGATACAGGGCTTAGGAAATTAGGAGCAATTCTTGGTGATGAGGTTCAAACTGGGTGTAATAGTGTTACAAATCCAGGGGTATTACTTGGTAAAAATTCTTTTGTATTACCAACTTGTAGCGTTGCTCCTGGCTATTACCCTATGCACACAATAATTAGAAAATAAAAAGGAGACCGTATTTATGAAGAGATTATCTAGTTTTTTAATTGCTGTTGTTTGTTTTTTTTCTTTTAACTTAGCTATTGCAGCTACACCTAAAGTTAAAGATCAAGTGATTGCTCAAGTAGGTAATTATAAACTTACAACCTCTTATCTATTAGAGGAAGTAAGAAGCCTTCCTCCACAACTTCAAATGGTACTTATAAAAAATCCTCAAATATTAAACCGTTTTGTAGATAGGTGGATAAATATTACTCTTATGGCTATTGCAGCTAAAAGTCATGGCTTAGATAAAAAACCAGAGGTTAAGGCCCAGATACAGGATGCAGTTAATACTATCCTTGCTAGAGCATGGCTATCTGAAAAAATAAAAAATAAAAATATAAAAATCACAGAAAAACAGATAAAACAGTATTATGAAACCCATAAAGATAAAGATTTTACAGAACCTAAAATGGTTAAAGCACGTCATATTTTGATAAGAGTACCTAAACATGCAACCAAAAAACAAATAGAGAAGGCCAAAAAAGAAGCCGAAAAGATATATGAAATGTTAAAAAATGGGGCAGACTTTGCTAAATTAGCCCAAAAATATTCTCAAGATCCTGGAAGTAGCGAAAGAGGGGGAGAGTTAGGTTATTTCCCAAAAGGACGTATGGTTCCTGCCTTTGAAAAAGTTGCATTTTCTCTTAAGCCAGGACAAATAAGCAAACCTTTTAGAACTGTTTTTGGCTATGAGATAGTTCAAATTGAAACTGTAAGGCCCAAAAGAGTTCTACCGCTTAGCGAAGTAAAGGGTAATATAAAACAGACGTTAATGCAAAAAGAACAGCAAGCTATGTTAAAAAAGCTAGTTGCAAAATTAAGAAAACGATACCACATAACAGTTAACAATAAACTACTTAAAGAATTTGCCCAGCAAATAGGACTTACACCTACACATAAAAAGTAAAGATTTTTTCTGGAACATAGATGGAGAAGAAAAAAAACCGTCGATTAATATTTACGGTTATCTATTGGCTTATAGGCCTTGCTATTATATTTGGTCTACCTAGACTATGGGTAAATCTTAATACTAGGACTATAACATATTCTGAGTTTAAAAATTATATAAAACAAGGCCGTATTATATACGCTGTATTAGGCCAACAAGATATAAAAGGGGTATTATATATTGGGCCCCAAAAAGATATACCAGAGATAAAAAAACTTCTTCAACAATGGTTAAGTAATATAAATAACTCAAGCCCACTGGGATTTGGACAAAATACACAGCATCCAGGCGTTCAACAAATAAGAAACGCACTTATAAAACTTTCTAAACATAATAAAGACATTATCTTGTTTGAGACTGTCAGAGTTAAAGATCCTGATCTTGTAAAAGATCTTGATACACACAACGTTAATTACACAGGAGAACAAGAAAGTCTCTTTGGTAAGATATTCTGGAGTACAATCGTTCCGATTGCCTTTTGGATTGCACTTTGGATATGGCTCATAAAAGGTATGAATCCGGGTACAGGCTTTTTATCTATAGGCAAATCCAAAGCTAAGATTGCAATGGAAAAAGATACTGGAGTGCGTTTTGATGATGTTGCCGGTTGTGATGAAGCCAAAGAAGAACTCGGAGAGGTTGTTCAATTCTTAAAAAATCCTCAAAAATATGAACGCCTAGGTGCAAAAATACCAAAAGGAGTTCTTCTTGTAGGTCCTCCAGGAACAGGAAAAACGCTTCTTGCCAGAGCCCTTGCAGGAGAGGCAAAGGTGCCTTTCTATAGTATCTCTGGATCAGAATTTGTTGAAATGTTTGTTGGTGTTGGTGCTGCACGAGTTAGAGATCTATTCAATCAAGCAAAACAAAATGCACCTTGCATAATATTTATAGATGAAATTGACGCCATAGGTAAGTTTAGAAGTGCAGGACCAATGGCAGGAGGACATGAAGAAAGAGAACAAACTCTTAACCAATTACTTGTAGAAATGGATGGTTTTGAGCCTAATATTGGTGTCATAATCCTTGCTGCTACAAACAGACCAGAGGTATTGGACCCTGCTCTTTTACGACCGGGGCGTTTTGATAGACAAGTAGTTTTGGACGCTCCAGATGTTAAGGGTAGAGAAGAAATATTAAAAGTCCATGCCAGAGGAAAACCTTTAGCTAAGGATGTAAATTTAAGAGAAATTGCACTTAGAACCCCAGGATTTTCTGGCGCAGATCTTGCCAATGTGATGAATGAAGCAGCTCTTCTTGCTGCACGGCAAGGGGCAGAAGAGATCACTCAAGCCCATCTTACAGAAGCTGTAGAAAAAGTCGTTGCTGGGCCAGAAAGAAAGAGTAGAAGATTAGGAGAAAAAGAAAGAAAGAGAGTAGCTATCCATGAGGCAGGCCACGCCCTTGTCTCTTATTTTTGCCCAAATGCACCACCTGTAGCCAAAATTTCTATTGTTCCAAGAGGAAAAGCTGCTTTAGGATATACATTACAACTTCCTCAAGAAGAACAATATTTAATGACTAAGAGTGAACTACTAGATAAGATATGTGTATCCTTAGGGGGAAGAGCTGCAGAAAAACTTATACTTGGAGAAATAAGCTCTGGGGCACAAAATGATCTTGAGGTTGCTACAGAAATGGCACGTAGTATGGTATGCCGATTTGGTATGAGTGATAAAATAGGACCTATGGTCCTTTCTAGAGAGACATCTCCTTTTTTAAGGAGTCCTTTAGATTTTCAACAACCTATAGCACAACTTAGTCCAGAGCTTGCAGCACAAGTAGATGAAGAAGTTAAAAAGCTCTTAACAGAACAAGCAAAAAGGGCTGATGAAATAATTTCTAAGCATACAGATGCATTAAATAGAGTAGTTCAATATTTACTTGAAAAAGAAGTAATAAGCGCTCAAGAGTTTAAAGAGCTCGTTGAAGGTAAAAAGAATCAAACAACATTTTAAAATAGAGAGGGATTTTCCAACTTAAAATATATAAGAGGAGGTCTTGGCTGGGAGGGCAAAAAAATAAAAAAACAAAACTCTAAAGGAGGCTTATAGATGGATTCAAAACAGAACAGGCAAATGGCTCTTACCAGCAAAATTTGTACATTTTTTTTGGTATTGATGTTGGTTATTAGCTCTTCTCAAAGCTATGCAACCAATATCAAACCTTTTACACCCCAAGAAAAACAAGACATTGCCCTTTTAGCCCGGACTGCAGAGGCCTTTGCAGCTATTGTCAAACGAGTAAAACCTGCCGTTGTCTTTATACAAGTAGAAAAGACTATAAAGACAAAACCAACTCCTGTATTCCCTTTCTCTCCTTTTAAATTCTTTTTTGGACCCTCTAGTCCGTTTGGACAACAAATGCCATTTCCTCAATTCCCGCAGTTAGCTCCAAGGCACTATAAAGAGATTGGACAAGGCTCTGGTTTTATTATTAGTCCAAATGGTTATATATTAACCAATAATCATGTTGTAGCTGGAGCAGATAAGATTACTGTTAAACTTTCAGATGGACGAGTATTTAAAGCAAAGGTTATCGGAAGAGATCCCCTATCTGATGTAGCTGTTATAAAGATAAAAGCCAAACACTTACCAACTATTCCCTTAGGAAATTCAGATAAACTAAAGGTTGGTGAATGGGTAATTGCCATAGGAAATCCCTTTGGACTCTCTCAAACAGTAACAGTAGGTGTTGTTAGTGCTAAAGGTAGAAGCGGAATTGGACTAAATGATTACGAAGATTTTATCCAAACAGATGCGGCAATCAATCCTGGCAATTCTGGAGGACCATTAATTAATATATATGGCCAAGCAGTTGGAATGAATACAGCTATTTATTCTAAGAGTGGCGGATTCATGGGAATAGGTTTTGCCATTCCCATAAACATGGTAAAGATCATCAAGGATCAGCTTATCAAGTACGGTAAGGTTACAAGAGGTTGGCTTGGTGTTGTTATACAAAATGTTACAGAAGACCTTGCTCAAGAATTTGGACTACCTGAACCAGAGGGTGCTCTTGTATCTCAAGTAGAAAAAGACTCTCCTGCCTATAGAGCAGGGATTAAAGCAGGGGATGTAATTATCTATTATAATGGTAAAAAAGTTAAGAATATTAGCGAACTAAGGAATATGGTTGCTCTTACAAAACCTGGTACATGGGTAAAAATTATTGTTATGAGAAATGGACATCAAAAGACCCTAAGAGTTAAGATTGGAGAGTTAAGCTCAGCAAATACCCACTTTATACCAAGAGGAGTAACTCATAAGTTACTAAATGAATTAGGATTTAATGTACAAAATCTAACACCAGATCTTGCAGAACAGTTTGGATATAAAATCGGACAAGGCGTATTAATTTCTCAGGTTCAAGCAGGCAGCCCTGCAGATCAAGCTGGATTAAAACCTGGTGATTTGATAATGGAAGTAAATAGACACAGGGTACACAATGTAAGACAATTCTTTAGGGCATTGGCATTATCTGCTAAAACAAAAAGATTCTTATTTATGGTTAGAAGTGGGCAATTTAATCGTTTCGTAGCCATTTCTCTACAGTAATAAAATAGACAAACCCTGAGGCTTATCCCTAAGTAAAGGGATAAGCCTCTTTTTAACAAGGAAAACCTTATGTTTTATCCATTTACAGCAATATTATTTTTCTTTTTCTTTTTATTTCTTTTAGGTTTTCTTTTTATATTTATACATCTTGGTCTTATAACTATTGCCTTTGAATCTATTGGACTTGGACCAGCTCAAGTCTTTTCCTTTTTGCTCTTATCTCTTATTGGAAGTTATATAAATATACCTATTAAAAAGATTCCTGGACAAACTATAGTTGAGATTGAGAAAGTAAGAGTTTTTGGAGTCACTTACAAAATACCAAAACCTCGTTACACAGGAACAGTTATAGCAATAAATGTAGGTGGAGCTTTAGTACCATTGTTTTTATCTATCTATTTAATGATTAAGTGGAATCTTTTTATTCAACCAGCAATTGCTACCTTTTTAGTAGCTATAGTATCTTATAAACTTGCAAAGCCAATAGAAGGAATGGGGATAGCTATTCCTATATTTATTCCACCAATCTTAGCCGCATTATCTGCTTACCTTATAGCCCCATCTATCCATACCCCTGTAGTTGCTTATGTAGCAGGAACAATGGGGACATTAATCGGTGCTGATATTATGCATTTAAAAGATGTAAATCAACTAAAAGCACCTGTTGTGTCGATAGGAGGAGCAGGGACATTTGATGGAATCTTTTTAGCAGGTATTATAGCTGTTTTATTAGCATAAATAGAATAAATATTTTATTGTAAAAAATACAAGAAAGAATTAAATTAGCGGCTGTTTTTTAATAACTAGGAGGAATATTATGTGTGTTGCTGTTCCTATTGAGGTTGTAGAGCTAAAAACTGTTGAAGGATTTGGAGATCGTCCTCTTATAGCCGTTGTAAATGCTTCTGGAATAAAAAAAGAGGTTAGATTAGATATTGTGGATAGAATCCCTAAAGTAGGAGATTTTGTTATAGTCCATGCTGGTTTTGCTATTCACTGTTTAGAAAAAGAAGAAGCCCTTAAAAATCTTGATCTACTACAACAACTAGAAGTGTAAATAAAAATTTCTTAAAAATACCAACACTAATTGTTTAATTAATAGAGTTTAATTTGCTCAATATGAGGATATGTTTTAGTCAAAAACCTTGATATTTCTTCTTGGCTTGAATAAGACGAGATTAAAACAGGAACCTTAGCTTCTTTAAGAAAGTAAGGTGACTGAATAAGAAATCCAAAAATATTTCTATTCCATTTTTTAGGATTAGAATCTACAATCGCCTGAATTTCTATACCATCAAGCAACCCCTCACTAATAAGCTGAGAAGTATGCATACCTGCACCATAAATTATTACTTGTTTTAAGCCGTTAAGTTTTTTCCTTATAGTATTTAGAAACTCTTCTCTTTTAATTTTATATCTTTCTATTATTTGTTTATTTTGTTCAAATTCATTTATAAGTTTTATACATTGAGGACTTTTTTCTTTGTTATGGTCCTTATTAACAAAAATCGCTCTTATTACAGAATCTTCTATAGGCCGTTCGATAACCAAAATATCTAGTCCCAAAACATATGCTATGTTTCTTAAAGAAGACTCTGTATAGTACATAATATGTTCAATAGAAAAAAAATCTGCTACATTTTCTACTGTAGGCCTTTGTGCATCAGGAACTTCTATAAAAATAACTCCATTATCTTTTGTAATCTTTAAAACTAATCTCAAAAAATCTAGGGGCTCTGGTACGTGTTCAAAAACATGTAAAAAAAGGACTATGTCAAACTTTTCCTTATTACTAGCAAGAAACTTATCAACATATGCTTTATCAAAGAATGTATGCTCAAGATTTATTCCGTAATTCTTTAGAGCAGCATTTACCCCTTCTTTTGAAGGTTCAATTCCATGTATTTCAAATCCTAACTCCTTTAAACAATTCAAAAAAGTACCATCAAAAGATCCTATCTCTAAAACTCTTTTTAAATTATTTGGTATATTTCTTTTAAAAAATTCTATCTGGTTTTTTATATAACTAAATGATCTAAATGAATCACCATATCTTGAATAAGATCTATAATATAATTCTAATATTTCTTTTGTAGGTTGAGGATTAGTATATATTATCCCACAATTTTTACAAATAACCTGATTGGTAGGCCATATCCATCTTCCTTGATTCATATATACATAAAATTTTTTTGTATAGACACTTTTATATTCATTAGTACTGCATATAGGACATTTTATAAATTTAGTCTCAATTATTTTATCCATTTTAGAGTCCTTACTTAGATTTTAGAATCCATTATGTTAATAAAAACTTTTTTCTATTGTTTTAGAATTTTTAGTTTGTGATATTTCTTATAATATTTATCGAGTTTATTTTAAATATTATTATAAATTTTTTATTAGTTGAGTAATTTTTTAAAAATTTGAATTTAATTTTAATATAAAAATTCTCCGTCTCTTCTATAAATCCAAATTATTAATCCTACAATAAATACAACAAGAGATAATAGCTGTCCCATTGTTACCCATCCCCACAGTATAAAACCAAGTTGTGGATCTGGTTCCCTAAAGAATTCTGCAAATATTCTCACTACCCCATATAGCATTAAAAAGAGGGCAACCTTTTTACCTGTAACCCAATTTTTATTCCTTAATGGCCAAAGTATCAAAAATAAAAGGACTCCTTCTAAAAAGGCCTCATAAAGCTGTGAAGGATGTCGAGGGATAGGACCTCCCGCAGGAAATATCATTGCCCAAGGGACATTGGTAGGTCTTCCATATAGTTCTCCATTTATAAAATTGCCAATTCTACCGCAACCTAAACCAATTGGTGCAGTTACAACAAATCTATCACCCCAAAGCCAAGGATTTAGATTATGGCGTTTACAGTATATAACACATGCAACCACTGCTCCTGTTAACCCACCATGAAATGACATACCTCCATGCCATGTTTCAAATATTTCTATTGGGTGTTTCATATAATAAGGCAGATTATAAAATAAAACATAACCAATACGTCCACCTAGAACTACACCAATTGCTCCATATAGTATGAGATTATCCAAATGATAAAATTCTTCTTCTATCTCTTCCTTGGTTTTTCCCAATACATGCGCGTGTTCTTTTATCTGTTTTCTTACAAGAAAATAGGTGGACATAAATCCAATAAGATACATTACCCCATACCATCTAATAGCAAGGGGACCAATCTTTACAATTACTGGATTTATATGTGGATATGGGATCATTTGTCTATTTCTTCACGTAACTTGGTAAGATCTATTATTCTTTTTGTTTCTTTTGAAGATTTAGGGGATACCATCTCTTTATTTTGTTGTTTTAATTCTTCTTTAATAGGTTCTACGGGTGCTAATACTGCATGAAGTAAATCTTGATACTGTCTTGTGATCATAGGATTTAAATCTTTTTCAAGTATATAGCAAGCTACTTTTTGCCTTTGTACTCTAATAGATGAAACTGTCATTGCAGCAAGTATGTGGGGATGTACTAATGGACCTTTTTGTTGGTCATATATAACAGTACAAGGAAAATAAACATCAAAAAATGCAGCCTTTTCTAAAGCAAAAATAGCTGTTTCTGTCTGTCTGTTATATCTTATCTCTCCTAGTATTAAACCTAATCCTTCAATACTAAGGAGCACTATTTCCTGGGCATTTTGTTTTAGTTTCATAAGTATAGCTCCTTAATTTTTCTTCTTTCGCTTTTTCTTTTTCTTCCTTTTACATCTAGATATTGTAATACAATTCTTGCCCTTTATTTGTTGTACTAAATTATATAACATAAAAGATTCTGAAAAACTCTGTCTTCTCGTGATCTTCTTAGGCCAAGTACCATTCTTAGCACAGAAATCAACCGACCAATACCCAGCTAATATTTTTGACATCTTATCTCTGATATCTCTTCTAAATTCATAAGGAAGGATGATCTCCTCTATTAAAGTCCTTGTTTCATATATAGGCCACTTAGGTCTTTTTGTACAAGATAAACTTTTGTAAGAGTCTAGCCCATAAAGTGCAGGAAAGAAAAAAAGCGAAAGTATAAATGAATCATCTAAGTCTTCTTTTTTCTTAATAGATTGATCAACAAAATCTAATAAACCTAATAACAATATTTTTGTATTTTTTTTATCTTGATCTAGAGCTTTTTTATATGAAGGAAAAATGTTTTCAAGTAATCCTGAAGCTACAAGAAGCTCTGCCCAAAGCTTTGATGCTCCACTCTTTAGGTCTTTTAAATATTCATCCCTAACTCTTACGATTGAACAAAATTTTATCTTATTGGCATGTTTCTGGATAGCATCCCAAGTATGTTCTTCTATCTCAAAACCTGTACGAGCTGCATGTCTTACTGCTCTCATCATGCGAACAGGATCTCTTAAAAATCTTCTCTCAGGATCTCCAATAGTTCGAATGATACCCTGTTTTAGATCCTCCATCCCACCCACATAATCAATAATGCTAAAATCTGCTATATTATAAAATAGGCCATTTATTGTAAGATCACGTCTAAAAGCGTCTTGTTCTGGAGTACCATATATGTTCTCATTATATTGTTCTGGATGAAGTTCATCATTACAACCTGAAGTTTGTCTAAATGTAGAGACTTCTATAATCTTTCCACCTTTAAAATAGACATGCACCAAACGAAATCTTCTGCCTATTATCCTGCTATGACGGAATAATTTCCTTAGCTCCTCCGGTCTTGCATCTGTTCCAATATCAAAATCTTTTGGTTTTCTCCCAAGTAAAAGATCTCTGACACTACCCCCTACAAGATAAGCCAAATAACCATGATCTTTAAGATGATATAAAACCTTTAGAGCTTCTCGATCTATATTTTTTCTACTAATTGGATGTTCATTCCTAGGGATTATTATAGGCTTTCTATCATCAACATCTTTAAATAACGATGGTTGATTTAATATTTTTTCAACATGTACTATAGGATAGTTCTCTAGTGTAGACTCTTCTTGTGTCCTTTTTCTTTTTTTAGTATGAGATATCTTACAAAGATATGGTTGTCTAACTCTCGAATTCATTTTGTTGGAACTTTAAAGAGCTTAGGATCAATTCCATATTTTTTTATTTTATAGTTAATTATTCTAAGGCTTGTATCAAGTAATTGTGCTGCCTTGGTTTGATTCCCTTTGCTCTGCCTTAGTGCCTCTATAATTAACTCCTTTTCAAAATCTGCCACTGCATCTGCAAGACAACGTACTTTTCTTTGAGGCTCCTCTATACCTTCTGTCATACTTTGAAGTGTTGGAGGTAAATGATGCGCCCTTATAATATCTTCATCACATACAAGTACTGCTCGCTCAATACAGTTTTGGAGCTCTCGTACATTGCCTGGCCAATGATACTGCATTAAAAGATCTATTGCAGGCTGCGATATGCCTTTTATATGTTTGTTATTTTCTTTACAATATTTCTCAAGAAAGTGCTCTGCTAAAAGCAAAATATCTGTACGTCTTTCTCTTAGAGCTGGTAAATATATCGGAAAAACATTTAGTCTATAATAAAGATCCTCCCTAAAATGCCCCTGCCTCATTGCCTCTTCAAGATTTTTATTAGTAGCAGCAATTATTCTACATCTCGCTTTTATTGGTTTTGTACCTCCAAGACGTTGGAATTCCTTCTCTTGAATTACATTTAAAAGTTTTACTTGCACAGATTGAGGCAGTTCTCCTATTTCATCTAAAAAGATAGTCCCATCCTTTGCCTGTTCAAATCTACCTATTTTTCTATTATATGCACCTGTAAACGCTCCTCGTTCATGTCCAAACAACTCACTTTCAATAAGAGTCTCAGGAAGGGCTGAACAATTTACAACTACAAAAGGCTTATTCTTTCTGTTGCTGTTATAGTGGATTGCCTTTGCTACTAGACTTTTTCCTGAACCACTTTCACCTCTTAAAAGCACTGTTGCATTGCTTGATGCAACCCTATGCACCATTTCAAAGACTTCTTGCATTCTACTAGATTTACCAATGAGATTTTCTATAGAATACTTTTCTGAAAGGGCGCGTTTAAGGGTTCTATTTTCCTTTAAAAGGAGCTCTCGTTCTGCCTTTATTGCTTGTAGTCTACTTACACTTTGAGCAATAAGACCACTTATTATTGTAAGAAGCCTTAAATCATCATCAAAGCTTGCTCCTGGCTTAAAGGGCTTATCCACACTGAGTGCCCCTATGGTTTGACGTCCGTTCTTTATAGGAACACATATAAAAGACATCTCTTTTTGACTACTTTTACTTCTACTCCTAGTCCTATTTAAAAAGCGAGAATCTTCACTTATACGTGGTACAACCACTGCTTCTCCAGATGCCACAACTTGCCCTGTAATACCTTCTCCTGGCTTATATTTTCCTCTTTTCCTTGCATCAGCAGAAAGTCCTTGTGCTACCTCAATCTCTATCTCACCAGAGTGAGGATTTAAGATCGTGATAGTACCATGGTGCATACCCATAAATTCTGATAGGCTTTCTACCACCTGTTTTAGAGCCTCTTTTAGGTTAGGAGCACTTGCTAAGCACCGAGTTACTTCATATAAGCAGGCAAGTTCTTCTACCCCTTTTGTCTGGTCTGTTATTTTACTTTTTATCTTTGTGTTTTGTGTTGTTATAAGGGCCATCTTTTAGTCCTTATACTACTAGTGTAATTTGTGAGTACAATAACAAATGCCAACTTTAATAAGATTCTACAATTTTGCAATCTTTTAGTTACGTAAATTTAAATAGATTTTCTTATTTGTAGATCAAATTTGTTTTTTTATCTAATCTTTGCATATAGTAATAATTAAAGGATATAATAAAGGATATAATAAAAAATCTCCTAAGGAATAAAAAAATAAAGGCTTGATAAATACCAATAGTAAATTGTTTAATTCTTATTATAAAACACTAAGGAGGTAAAAAAAGATGGAAGGCATAGGAATTACTGTGATGGAACACCTATTAATCCATCAAAAAGAAGCCCCAATGGCTACAGGTAAATTTACAAGGCTTCTTACAGAACTAATCTTTTCTGCCAAAATAATAGCCAGAGAAGTTAGAAAGGCAGGACTAGTTGATATCTTAGGATTAACTGGTGAAGTCAATGTACAAGGTGAACAAGTAAGAAAGTTAGATGAATATGCAAACAGAATTCTTATCTACAGAATGCAACGGGCTGGAGTGCTTTGTGCTATGGCCTCAGAAGAAAATGCAGATATTATTGAAGTACCAGATAATCTTCCAAGAGGAGATTATTTATTGATATTTGATCCACTTGATGGCTCTTCTAATATTGATGCCAACGTAAATATTGGTACAATATTTTCTATACGTAAAAAGACAAGCGACAGGCCATATGTAACCCTTGAAGACTTTTTACAAAAAGGGACAGAACAAGTAGCTGCAGGATACTTCCTCTATGGTTCAAGTACAATGCTTGTTTATACTACAGGAAATGGAGTACATGGCTTTACCCTTGATCCCTCTGTAGGAGAGTTCTTATTATCACATCCCAACATACAAATTCCTGAAGTAGGTAAGATATATTCAGTCAATGAGGCATATACAATGTATTGGGATGAACGAACTAAAAATACTGTTAATTATTTTAAATCAGATAAGAATTTAAGAGGGAAACCATATAGCTCTAGATATATTGGTTCTTTAGTTGCAGATTTCCATAGAAATTTACTCTATGGTGGTATATTTATGTATCCTGCAGATAAAAGAGACCCTGCAAAACCGCATGGTAAATTAAGGCTTCTTTGTGAAGCAGCTCCACTTGCAATGGTAGTAGAGCAAGCAGGCGGTGCGGCAACAGATGGTAAACAGCGTATCTTAGACATAAAACCAGAAGAACTTCATCAAAGGGTACCCCTTTTCATTGGTAGCAAAAAGGATGTAGAAAAGGCTACAGAGCTTATGCAACAAGGATAATAAAACTTAAAAGGGTGAATAGGTTGTAGATGATATATCTGATACGCCATGGACAGACAAAAGCAAACCTAGAGGATAGATTTGCTGGTTGGACCCATGAACCATTAACTCACAAAGGCAGACAACAGGCAAAAGAAGCAGCAAAGCTGTTAAAAGGAAGGGGGATAACCCTGATTTATTCAAGCCCCCTTCCTCGCACTCTTGAGACATCTTGGATCATTTCAGAAATCATAAAGGCTCCTGTAGCTGTAGAAAGAGGTGTATGTGAAATAAAGATTCCTGTATGGGATGGAAGGCTTAAAGAAGAGCTTAAAAAAGATCAAAGTTCAGGATATAGTTTATGGAAGAAATCCCCTCATCTTTTTAAAAAGGAAGGGGCAGAAGATCTTTTAAGTCTTCAAAAAAGAGCAGTAGAATCTATAAAAAGATTAGCAAATATACATGATATTCCTATATTAATAGTTACACATCTTGCTGTAATGAGGGTGCTTATCCTTTACTTTAAAGGTATAGGGTTGGAAGGGTATAGGGATGTCAAGGTAGATAATGCTAGACCTCTTGTCCTTTATAATAAGGATGGTTATTTTTTCATCAAAAACCTTGACGGAGGTAACAAGTAGTTATGTGGAATACATTTAAAACTTTTATATTAATGGCTGCCCTTACAGCCCTTTTTATGGTGGTAGGACAAGTGCTAGGCGGTAGAAATGGAATGCTTATAGCACTTGGCTTTGCGGTTGTAATGAATTTCTTTTCTTTTTGGTTTAGTGATAAGATTGCCCTTACTATGAATGGTGCTCGCCCTGTATCTGAAGCACAAGCACCAGAACTGCATTCTATTGTAAGCTATCTTGCTCAGAGGGCTGGTATACCAAAACCAAAAGTTTATGTTATACCAAGTCAAACCCCAAATGCCTTTGCAACAGGTAGGAATCCAGAACATGCAGCAGTTGCTGTTACAGAAGGACTATTACAACTTTTAAATAGAGATGAGCTAGAAGGTGTCTTATCTCATGAATTAGGACATATCAAAAACAGAGATATTTTAATAAGCTCCATAGCTGCAGTGATGGCTGGAGCAATAAGCTTTTTAGCTAATATGGCTCAATGGGCCCTTATCTTTGGAGGTTTCAGTCGTGATGAAGATGATGGTTTAGCAGGACTTCTTGGCATGTTTATCATGATGATAGTAGCACCTCTTGCAGCAGCTTTGATACAGATGGCAATATCACGAAGTAGAGAGTACTTAGCAGATGCTACAGGGGCAAAGATATGTGGAAAGCCTACTGAACTTGCAAGTGCACTTAAAAAACTAGAAGAATGGAATAGACGTATACCTATGAGAGTAAATCCAGCTTCTGCTCAAATGTATATTGTAAACCCTTTAAGTGCTAAAGGGATAGCAAATCTATTTAGCACACATCCTCCTATTGAAGAGAGGATTAAGCGCTTATTAGAAATGGCTCAAAGAGGAGTATAAGTAAAAAGTGCAGATCAATAGGTGGCTGATGTGAATTGGTTTCCTTTTGCTATTTGGGCAGCTATTTCATCAGCCACCACAGATGCTATTTTAAAGGCACGTTTTAGCCATTTATCAAGTGCCTCAATGGCAGCAATAAGGTGTAGTGCACCTGCTATATTTTTATTTCCTGCTCTATTCTTTATAAATTGGCCAAGGCTTGATATAGAATTTTTTAAAACCTTACTGTTCCTTTTACCTCTAGAAATAATAGCTCTTATTTTATACATGAGAGCAATACAAATAAGTGATCTATCCATTACTATACCATTTTTGGCCTTTACCCCTGTATTTGCTCTTTTTACAGGTTGGTTAATATTAGGTGAGTTGCCAAAACTTTTGGGAATAATTGGTGTATTATTAACTGTTATAGGAGGTTATTCTTTAAATATAAGTGAGAGCAAACATGGACTCTTAGAGCCCATAAAGTGCATATTTAAGGAAAAAGGCTCTTCTTTGATGCTTATAGTTGCGGCAATCTATTCTGTTACCTCAGTCCTTGGGAAAAAGGCTGTGCTTCTTTCTGCCCCTTTATTTTTTGCTTGTTTTTATTTTTCTTTACTTTCTATAGTAGTTCCTATTGTACTTTCTCCTTTTTGGTTAAAGGATATCAAAAAAATTAGAGATAAATTAAACTCCAAAACATCTTTGTCTTCTTCTATAATTTCATACTTGGCTGTAGCAGTTTCACAGGCATCAATGGTATTATGCCATTTTTGGGCTATAAGCCTAGTAGACGTCGCTTATATGATTTCAGTAAAGAGGACTTCTTTGTTTTTTAGCGTGATATATGGCAAGATCTTGTTTAAAGAACAAAGAATATTAGAAAGGTTAGTAGGAGTAGCATTTATGCTTGTAGGTATTACACTTATATTATTTTCAAAGGGTTAAAACCTATGGTTGTTGCGCTTATAAGTCCACCTTGGCCACTTTTTAATAGACCTTCTATACAAGTAGGGGTTTTAAAGGCATATCTTAAACGTGAGTTTAATAACTTAAAGATAAAGGGATTTCATCCATATTTAAAATTTTCAAACGATATAGGTTTTAAGATATATCATGAAATAAGTTTATCTAGTTGGGCAGCAGAGTCTGTTGCATCTGCCCTTTTATTCCCACAAAAGTATAAAGACTGTAAAAGACTTTTTTATAAGGAACTTGGGAAAAAAAGAAAGCAAATTGACAAATTTGATTTTGACAACATAACAAACATCCTGCGCAAGAATATAGATGATTTTGTGGCTAGTTTTGATGCATCTAACTGCCTTTTGGTAGGTTTTAGTGTATGTCTTAATCAACTTACCAGCTCTCTTTTAATATCAAAAAGATTAAAAGAAAAAAATGCTGAACTTCCAATAGCCTTTGGAGGGCCTGGCTGTGCAGGAGAGCTTGGTAAAAGCATAATAAATACGTTTGATTGGATTGACTACATTATACTAGGGGAAGGTGAGCTTCCTATTAGTTCTTTAATATCATTTCTTTTAAATAGGAGAAAAGGTCTTTCCAAGGCAATTTTAACTAAAAATAGAGAGATTAGTCCTGGCACTAATCCTCAATTAGAACAGATTAAAGATTTAGATAGTCTTCCATTCCCTGATTTTGACGATTACTTTAAGGAACTTTTAACACTTCCTATGAACAAGCGTTTTTTCCCTGTATTACCTATTGAAGGCTCAAGGGGATGTTGGTGGCAGAGGTGTGAATTTTGTAATCTTAATCTTCAATGGAAAGGTTATAGGGCAAAAAGTGTCTCTAGGATCTCAATGGAGATAGATTTTTTAAGCAAGAGATATGGAATATTAGACTTTGCATTCATGGATAATGCACTTCCTAAAAAGGAAGCGGCTGATATCTTTGATCTTTTAAGAGAACACGGTAGAGACTACAAGATATTTTGTGAGTTAAGGGCGGTACATAGCAGAGAAGAATTTATCCGCATGGCAAAAGGTGGTCTTTTAGACCTACAGGTAGGCATAGAATCCCTTAGCCCAGAGTTACTTTCACTTATTGGTAAAGGTGTTAGAGTCATAGACAACTTCTCTGCTATTAAAAATGCGTATGAAGCAGGAATAGTACTTGATGGGAATCTCATATTTCATTTTCCATGTTCTACTAAAAAGCATGTGGATGAAACACTTAAAGCAATTGATTTTTTACTTCCTTTTACTCCATTAAAAGGGGTCTCTTTTTGGTTAGGACTAGGAAGTCCTATCTATAATAATCCTAAGAAGTTTGGGATAAAGGGGATAAAAGCTCATCAGAACTATTCATTTTTGTATCCAAAAGATATTAAGGAGGGGTTAACTCCTTTAGTATTTTCATATAAAAAAGATAGAAAAATCCAACATAAGCTTTGGCAACCTGTAGACAAAAGGCTTAAGGAATGGGCATACTTTCACAAAAGATTTTATCATTTAAAACCGTTTCTATCCTTTAGAAGGGGTGGTAATTTTATACATATTAGGCAAGTAAAAGAAGATGGTAATGTATTGTATCATAGACTTAGAGGTCCTTCCATGCAGATATATCTAAAGGCATTAGATCCAGTACCTGTTTCATCTCTAATTGATTTAGTCCCAGGTAAAAATCCTGATATGCTAAATAAATTTATCTCCTCCATGCAAGAAAAACGGCTTATGTATGTAGAAGGAGATAATGTTTTAAGCCTTGCTATATCCAATCAATTGTAGGATTTGTTAATCTTATCGATAAATATCTTATGATAATATTGCAGTAGGTGAAAAGAAATGATCAATGAAGATATAATGACTCAGCGAAGGAATTTTTGTGTAAGGAATTTGGTAAGAGATTTCTTGCTTGCTTTTAAAAATTTTAAAGAAATAAAAAATAAATATAAAAAGGTTGGGATAGAGCACAATGATTTCGATATCTTAGTTGGTAATAAAGAGTATAAAGGACTTCTTAATAGAATAAGAGATCTATGTCCAAAGGTATTGAACAAAGAAGAGTTTAGAGTAAGGTCCCTTTATTTTAACTCTATAATTAATTTTTTATATCATGATGTAGCTAAGCTTAAAGAACTCTGTAATTTTATTGAGTATCATGATATTATTTTAAAAAACATTAAAGAAGAAACGAGTGAGTTTGACAATAAAGATTCATCAACGATACTAACCAACTGTCAGAAGTTTTTAGATACTGCATTCTTAGAATTAAAAGGCGGTTTTAACAGAGTTGATAAATCTTTCTCTAATGCCTTAGAAGAACTTAAGTGTTTCTTAGCTAAAGAAAAATCAAATACTCTTTTAATAAGATTTTTATTGATTGAGGGGAGAACACTTTTAGAAGATATTTGGGGAGAAGATGGTACAATATCGTTATTGATAGAGCTCTTTCCTGAGGGGCTTGATGAGGCATATTGTTTTGCAGCAGAAGACTATTTTGAAGGAAGTTGGTATGATAAAGCTAAAAAGGCATATATGTATGCTTTAAGTATAAATCCAGATTGTGAACATGCAAAAGACGGACTTAGACTTTTAGGTAAAAGACTTGAAGAATTAGCTCAGATACAGGAAAAGGAAAGAGATAGATTTAAGAAAGTTAAGCTTTCTTAAGAAACTAAACAGGTTTTCCTCAAGATAAAAGACAGGGAGATTAAAGGAATATCTACCCAAGTGTGTAAAAATTTCAAGCCTTATATCAAATGCTTTAATGCTGTGATCAACTTAAATGGCATCTTTGATAGTTCATAACTATTTAATTCCAGTATTTCTCAATCTCATTTCCTTGCGCGACCAAAATAAGCCCTTTACCATTAAGATATTCATTATTTATTATGCTTATCAATATTTTTCAATTTTTTGATCAAGCCTGTTAAAAAATCTATCTAAGTCTGGGAGGTAGTGATAGTATTCTATTTGGAATTTTGAAAAAGTTTTATCTGATTTAAAATATTTTTAGGAGAATTATTATAAGGACTAGCAGTAATAAGAATGACTCTTTTACCTCTACATATTTGCCAAAGTTTTTCGTATCCAATTGTATCCTCTGTACTAAACCTCGTAGAGCAATAATAAGAGTTCTACCATCAAACTGTCCTGCTAGTATAGAGCAATATAAGTCTTTCAAAGGCTACAACATCTGATATAAAAACGCCATCATACTCTTCTAATATCTTTTTAGCGTTTAAAACAGCTTTTTATTCAAATTTTTTAAACTCTGGAGGTAGAGTAGATATTTTGTAAGTATTTCAGAAGTAGTACTTAGTTCATTAAAATATTCATATAAGTGATATGTTTTGATTAAGCCATGTTTTTATTTGTATTGTTTTTTATTATTAGTATTAACTTCTATTAAAATTCTTATTTTTTTCTGTAGATCCCAGACAGTTATATAAGACACGGAAACCGCTTGTATAAAAATATCCAACTAATACATTAAAGAAATGACCATCTCTTATCAGTACTTTGAATCTATCGAGAAGTCTTTGATTATTTTAATTTGTTACAAAAGTTAGGTCGGTTAATTATTATACATCTTCTCAATTCTCCAAAAGCAAAAATTAGTTTATTGAATGTTAACCTAACTTATCCTAATTTTTATAAAAATATTGGTCTTAAAAAAGGAAAAAGACTGTAAGGAAAAACTTTTTTACTTAAAGATTCTTTTACTTATGTGTCCTCAAGAAAAAAGAGATATAAATCTTTTCTTTTTTACGCTAATCTTTATTTTAAAAATAAAAAATTAAAT
>CAZODM010000002.1:0-66906 GCA_964578585.1 uncultured Desulfobacterales bacterium
CTCATTAAGACCTACACATATTAATATATTTACGCAACAAAAAAAGACTTTTAAACTTTAAAATTATACAACTATATATAAAAAGCAAAAAACTAACAAAATATTGTAGGGATCTTAATCTATTTTTTGGATAAACATTTTAGATTTACACAAGAAGAGATATCAAATTCTTTTAAAAATAGTAGTAAAAAGCTGATCAATAAATTGTACTTTTAGATATAGTGTTGAGAGTAAGTCTGGTCAGTATAGTACTAAAGTAAGAACAGGAATAAATTTTAACTGAATCTTAAATGACTTTGTATTAACTACACTATCATATTTTGAAATCATTTGAAATCAAAGGAAAAGAGTCATAAATATTGTATTTAGAATTTATAGCAGGTATGTTATAGCAGTAAAATAGGAACAGAGAAGATAGATATGATACCAAAGTAATAAGATAAAACAAGGAGATCCTATATTGATAGAGCTGAAGATTTTTCTAAAGATAAGGCACAGAGATCCTAACGAGAGATTATAATAGTTATCTACTTAGATCAAAAATGTAGCTAGCCAAAAGAGCTAAAGGGATATAAACAACTTTAAAACTAGTAAAAAGGAAGAATAGAGAAGAGACGGAAGATAGAAAAAATATGTAGTTAATGGAGTGTTAGGTTTGAACAATCTTTTAAAAATAGCTATAGCCCAGACAACACCTATTTATAAAGATGCCTTAAAGAATTTTGAGCTCATATATCCAAGGCTTGAGGCATTAGCCAAAAAGAATGAAGTTATACTTCTACCAGAACTTTTTTTAACAGGGCCTATAACTAAAGAAAAAATTGAACAAGAGCCCAAAATAGTAAAAGATAATCTAGTTGTTTTAGAAAGGCTTAAAGAGCTTAGTAAGAATTGCAGGTGTCATATTATTGCCGGACTTTTAGAAAAAAAAGACGACTCTCTTTATAATAGTTTATTTTTGATAAGCTTTGATGGCAGTATGGATGTTTATAGAAAGATGCATTTATTCACACCTTTTAAAGAAGATAAGATCTTTAAAAGGGGAGAGCTCCCACCTGTCTTTAAAATAAAAAATCAAGAGGATAATGAGGTTCTGTTAGGGCTTGCTATTTGTTTTGATATAAGATTTCCAGAACTTTTTAGATATTACGTAAGACATGGGGCGCAGATAATATTTATAGCAAGTTGTTGGCCGCAAAAGAGATTAGAACATCTAAGGCTTTTATTAAAGGCAAGGGCTATTGAAAATCAGTGTTTTATTGTTTGTGCAAATCTATGTGGGAAGATAAGCAATGAGGTCTTTGCTGGTTTTAGTAGTGTCATAACACCAGCAGGGGATCGCATTCTTGAATTAGATGATAAAGAAGGTGTTGGAGCTATATGTTGTGATCTATCTTTAGTTGAAAAGGTTAGGGAGTTATTTAAGAGTTTCTATTCATTTAGTAATTTTCATCAAAGGCCGTGTTTTAAAGTCATTTCTTTAGAAAAGGCAAAAGATCTCTGTATATTAAGGAAAAGGCTTGGGCAAAAATGTGTATTTACTAATGGTTGTTTTGATATTCTTCATGCAGGTCATGTAGATTATTTAAGAAAGGCTAGAGAGTGTGGAGATTTTTTAGTAGTTGGATTAAATAGTGATAAATCTGTTAAGGATATAAAAGGAGACTTAAGACCAGTAAATACTGAACTTGATAGGGCCTTTGTTTTGGCATCACTAAGTTTTGTGGACTATGTTGTAATTTTTGACGATCCAACTCCAATAAACCTAATTAATACTATTAGACCAGATGTACTTGTAAAGGGTGCAGATTGGCAAGAAGATGAGATAGTTGGTGCAAAAGAAGTAAAATCTTGGGGAGGGCAGGTAAAGAGAATTCCACTTTTAGAAGGTAGATCTACTAGTTGTATTATAGAGAGAATAGTATCTCGATTTAAGAATAAGTCAAATATTTGACTAAGTTGTCTTAAAAATATCTCCTATAGAGCATTACTATAATGCATGTAATTTTCTTTAATACTTACCTTTAAGTTATCCTTTTTATCAAAAAAATCACTACTAACTTCCGATATAGAATTAGTAAGCCTTTTATATGGCACAGTGGTTGCTCTTAATTGTGGAGTTGAAAGGTAATAGGCTTTGACACTTTATTTTAAGGAGGGCTTTTGCCTTGGCAAAGAAAGAGAAAGACAAAAAAGCAGAGGGTGAAGAGCCAAAAAAGAAGAAGTCTAAGCTACTGCTTTTTATAATAATTGGGGTGGTGTTGATCCTTGTTGCAGGGGGGGCGGCAGCTTACTTTTTCTTATTTTCTCAACCCTCAGATAAAGAACTTGCTCAACAGATAAAACAAGAACAAAAACAACAAAAGCCCAAAGAGCAAGGACCAAAAGTAGGTGTCTTTATGCCTCTTGATCCTTTTATTGTTAATCTAGCAGATCCTCAGGCGAGTCATTTTTTAAAAGCAACTATTACATTAGAGCTAGTAGATGATTCTGCTAAAAAAGAAGCTGATAAGCTTCTTCCAGCTATAAGAAATGACATAATAATCTTACTTTCTAGTCAAACTATGGATGATGTAATAACCACAGAGGGAAAGATGCGTTTAAGAGACCAAATAATTACAAGGCTTAATCATATCCTTGGTCCAGATAAAGTAAAAAATGTATATTTTTCACAGTTCATAGTGCAATAAAGTTTAAAAAGGAGATGAGATAAAAGGGTATGAGCCAGGTATTAAGCCAAGAAGAAATAGATGCCCTGCTTGGCGGACTAGACAATATAACTGATGCCTCTAAGGATAGCGAAGAGCATAAAGAGCCAGAGGTAAAGGCAGAAGAGGATGATTCTGAGGAGAAGATTGTTCCTTATGATTTTGTGAACTTTACCCAAATGACAAGGGTAAAGTTGCCAGCATTTGAGGCAATAAAGGATCAGATAAACAGAGGCTTTCGCTCAACCCTTTCATCAATACTTAGGCTTGTAGTTGATAGCTCTGTAGCACCGACAGAGATTATTACATTTAAGGAGTTTTTACGTAGGGTGCCTGTACCAAGTAACTTGCACATACTTAAGATGGAACCTCTTAGAGGGCATTTTTTATTAGTAGTAGATCCCCAGCTTGTCTTTTGTATTGTTGAGATATTCTTAGGTGCAAGCAAGATTGGACAGGCAAGGATTGAAGGAAGAGAATTTACCTCTATTGAACAAAGGCTTATCAGGAGGATAGTAAATTCCCTTTTAGCTGATATTGAAAAGGCATGGCAGCCTATATATCCACTTCAGATTCAATATGTAAGAAATGAGATAAACCCTCAATTTGCCAAGATAGCAGGAGACGATGACGCTGTAATAGTAACTAAGTTCAACTTAGATCTAGAAGAGATATCAGGTGCTATTACAATGTGCATTCCAATGACAAATCTCCAACCTATTAAGTCAAGACTTCAAAGTACGTTTCAAGGAGAAGAGGTTGTTGATCCTACTTGGAAACAAGAGCTTATTAGGAATCTTAGGGCAACAGAGGTTGAGATAGTCATACCACTTGGTAGTGCAAGAATTACAGGGAAAGAGCTTTTAGATCTTCAAACAGGGGACATAATACAGCTCGATACCAATATTGATTCGCCACTTTTGGGCTTGGTTCAAGGCCAGCCCAAACTTTTAGTGGAGCCAGGGCTGCATAAGGGACAAAGGGCATTTAAGGTAAGAGAATTTATACTTAATCCTGAAGAGATATAAAAAGGAGAAGGATATATGCTTACCCAAGAGGAACTAGATAAGCTCTTGGAAGAAGGTGGCTTAGATGATTCGGGTGGAGATAATAGTGCCCAAGAAGGCTCTGCCCAGGAGGCTTCTACTGAGCAAAAGGCTAGCGATCAAGCTAGTAATGGTCAAGCTAAAGAAGCTGATTCGAGCAATGCATCAAATGCATCAGGGGAACAACAGACATCTTCTGATACTTCTACAGATGATATAGATTGGTCTGATGCCTTTAAAGAGGCTGCATCTGGTGGAGACTCTGCTGCTTTAAAGGCAATGAAAGATGGTAGTGTTGATGAAGTAATGAATGAAATGAAAAAGGAGCAGCCTAAGGCTCAGTCTGCTGATTTTAATGAATTTAAAAGTAGTGAAGCTCCAAAGCAAGAAAGTGCTACTAGTGAGACAATGGAGCATCCAAACCTTGATTTTATAATGGATCTTCCTCTTGATGTATCTGTTGAGCTTGGAAGGTGCCGTATGCCCATTAGAGAGCTCTTACAATTAGGACAAGGCTCTGTTGTAGAATTAAATAAGATGGCAGGTGAGCCTGCAGATATCTATGTAAATCAAAAACTTATGGCAAAGGGGGAAATTGTAGTTGTAAATGAAAAGTTTGGTGTACGTCTTACAGAGATAATATCACCTGCAGATAGGGTTAAAGGACTAGGATAAGGGTTTTAAGATGGCTTTTTCTCAGATTATCCAAGTATTTTCAGCTCTTTGTTTTATAGTTGGGATATTACTTTTATCCTATTGGATTGCAAAAAAGTTTTTTATTCCTTGGCAAACCATAAACAATAAAGGTGATATCAAGGTATTAGAGACCAAGATGATTCTTCCTAAAAAGTATATCTCAATTGTTCGTATAAAGGATAAAATATTAGCTATTGCAATAGCTGACAATTCTATGACACTTCTTTCTGAGTTAGATCCTAAATCTTTTGATTATAATGGTGAGGATAAGACTAACAATATAAAGGCCATAAACTTTAGGGATCATCTAAAAAGGTTTTATAAGGCCAAAACTAGCTAAGCTTATATAAATTTTGTTGATTGAATGTTTTAAAGGGGGGATAGCGAGGTGAAGAGACTGGTTAAAATTCTTTTTATTATCTCAATTGTATTATTTATTTTTATCCCCTTTTTATCAGGTCCTGCTTTAGCTGTCAAAATTCCAACAGTTAAATTGGGAATCAATAATGTCAAAAATCCAAAACAGGTTGCAACAGCACTTGAGATAATATTTTTATTAACTCTACTTTCTCTTGCTCCAGCGCTGCTTTTGATGACAACATCCTTTACAAGGCTTGCAGTTGTTTTTGGTTTTTTAAGGCAGGCACTTGGCACACAACAGATGCCTCCAAACCAAATACTTATAGGGCTTGCTCTATTTCTTACCTTTTTTATTATGCGTCCTGTATGGCAGCAGGCAAATAAACAGGCTATTGAACCATATTTAAATGGCAAGATTGGTTTTAATAAGGCAGTTACTTTAGCAGAAAAGCCTTTAAGGAAATTTATGTTTAGGCAGACGAGAAAGAGTGATCTTGCACTTTTTTTGCATATAGCTCACATAGAAAATGCAAATAATTTAAGTGACATACCAACAACGGTTTTGATACCAGCTTTTATGATTAGTGAGTTAAAGACTGCTTTTGAGATAGGTTTTGTACTTTACATCCCGTTTTTAATAATAGACATGGTGGTATCAAGTGTGCTTCTTTCAATGGGAATGATGATGTTACCACCAGTTTTGATATCTTTGCCATTTAAGCTGTTATTGTTTGTACTCGTAGATGGTTGGCATCTTTTAGTTGGCTCTCTGGTTCAGAGCTTTCATTAAAATGGGCTAAGGTAAGTTATAGATTCTTAAAAAGATCCTATAAAGTTAAGGAGAAATTGCTATGACTCAGGCATTTGTGGTGGGACTTGCCCGCCAAGCTGTAGATTTGACCCTTTTGCTTAGTCTTCCAATGTTGGGGCTTGGGCTAATAGTTGGATTAATAATTAGTATCTTTCAGGCAGTGACACAAGTACAAGAGATGACTCTTACATTTGTTCCAAAGATTGTTGTAGTACTTCTTGCCCTTTTATTTACGTTCCCATGGATGATGAACAAGATGATTGATTTTACAAGGCATTTGATCTTGATTATCCCCAATTTAGCTCACTAATTTGAGGGCAAAGAGGTGATAAACGCATTTTTGTTTAATTGGACATTAAATGAATTTAAGGTCTTTTTATTGGTCCTACTAAGGATTGCAAGTCTTTTATTTATGATGCCTGTCTTTAGTGGAAGGGCTGTTCCTAATACCATAAAGGCACTTATGGCAATGGTTTTAGCCCTTATGCTAACTCCTATGGTACCATTTAAGGCAAGTGAGTTTCCTAGTCAACCTCTAGCCCTTATCATCTTAGTAGTTTCTGAAGTCTTTATAGGTGCATCACTAGCTCTAATCATGCAGTTAATCTTTGTAGGTGTTCAGATAGCTGGGCAGATGATTGGCTTTCAGATGGGATTTAGTGTAGCAAGTGTTATGGATCCAAACACTGGAGTTCAATCAGTATTAATGGCTCAGCTTTCTTATCTTATTGCCCTTATGATATTTTTGGCAATAAATGGACATTACTATTTTATCAAGGTGCTTTTTGAAAGCTATAAGATACTTCCACCCGGGCATTTTGTTGCTACATCAACTCTTTATGACATAGTTATGCAGTGTGCAGAAAAGATGTTTATCTTAGGTGTCAAATTAATGGCACCTGTAATGACAGTTCTTCTTCTTGCCCAAGTAGCCCTTGGCATTTTGGCAAAGACAGTGCCTCAAGTAAATCTTTTGATCATAAGTTTTTCTCTAACTATTGGACTAGGGCTATTTTTTTTAGGACTTACAATGCAGTTTTTCTGGCCTGTGTTTGAAAAGGATTTAGTGATGGCACTAAGGTGGCTACCTGTTGCTCTAAAGTCTATGGCTGTTAGTCCATAGGAATTTTAGTGAGTTTTTAAATAACTATGGCAGGGGATTCTTATCAGGAAAAAACCGAAAAACCGACTCCGAAACGGCGCGAAGAGGCACGCAAAAAGGGACAGGTTGCCAAAAGTAAGGAGCTGCCCTCGATTGCTGTTTTGATCTCTTGTTTGTTTTGCCTTACTTGGGGCAGTAGTTTTTTTCTGCATCAACTGTGTTTGATAGTTCGTTATTATCTTTCTCAAGCATCTTCTTTAACCATAGACCAATCTAATGTATCCTTTTTATCCATTTTAGTTACAAAACAGATCGCTATAATTTTGACACCTCTTTTTATTGTGATCACCTTTATTGCAATATTCTCTAATATAGCTCAAACAGGACCACTTTTTTCTCTTGAAGCAGCAGCGCCAAAATTTTCACACATAAATCCTATTGAGGGATTTAAGAGACTTTTCTCGCTTCAGGCATTAAATGAATTATTAAAATCGATGTTTAAGATATTTGTTGTAGGCTGGATATGCTACAAAACAGTAAAAGATCAGCTTTTTAATCTCATACCTCTTATGGATCAAACACCTTATCAGATTATGGCATTTATGGGCCATGTGAGTTTTTTGATGTTTTGGCGCACAATGATTGCAATGGCATTTATGGCTGTGTTGGACTATGGGTTTCAGCGCTGGCAGTTTGAAAAAGACCTTCGTATGACAAAAGAGGAGTTAAAAGAAGAACTTAAACAGACAGAAGGCGATCCAATGGTCAAATCTCGCATAAGAAGTATACAGCGAGAGATGGCTAGAAAACGCATGATGTCTTCTGTACCAGAGGCAGATGTTGTTATTACAAACCCAACGCATTTAGCCGTTGCTTTAAAATATGAAGCAGAAAAGATGGAAGCTCCAAAGGTTATAGCAAAAGGATCAGGACTTGTAGCACAACGCATAAAGGATATTGCCAAAAAACACTCTGTACCTGTGATTGAAAATCCACCTTTGGCACAGAGTCTGTATAAACTTGTTGAGGTAGGCCAACAAATACCAGAGTCTTTATACAAAGCAGTAGCACAAGTACTTGCCTATGTCTACAAGCTTAAGAAAAAGGTGTGAGGTATATGGCAGAGACTGCGGTTATAAAAAATATTCAGGGCATACTAACTGGTATACAAGCAGATAAAAACAATCTGATTGCTGCTGTTGGAGTAATGGCAATATTGCTTATTATGGTATTTCCATTGCCAGCTCCTCTTATGGATATACTTTTGGCGTTTAATTTTACGCTTTCACTCCTTATCCTTCTTCTTGCACTCTATATTGTAAAGCCATTAGATTTCCCAGTATTTCCATCACTTTTGCTATTAACTACGCTCTTTAGGCTGTCTTTAAACATTGCATCTACAAGGCTTATTTTGCTTCATGGTAATCAAGGGCCAGATGCAGCAGGCCATGTAATAATGAGCTTTGGAGAGTTTGTTGTAAGTGGGAACTATGTAGTTGGTGCAATTGTATTTATTATCCTTGTTATAATCAATTTTGTTGTTATCACAAAAGGTGCAGGAAGGATAGCAGAGGTTGCTGCAAGGTTTACCCTTGATGCTATGCCAGGTAAGCAGATGGCAATAGATGCGGACTTAAACGCAGGGCTTATTGATGAAAATGAGGCTAGAAGAAGAAGAGAGGAGATTGCAAAAGAGGCAGAGTTTTATGGTGCGATGGATGGTGCTTCAAAGTTTGTACGTGGTGAGGCAATAGCAGGTCTAATCATCATGTGTGTAAATGTAATAGGAGGATTTGTAATAGGTGTTTTTCAACACAATATGCCAATAAGCCTTGCAGCACATAGTTATACACTTCTTACAATTGGTGATGGTCTTGTATCCCAGATACCTGCAATCATTATATCTACTGCAGCAGGTATATTAGTAAGCCGTGCAGCTTCTGATTCTAGCATGGGCTCTGCATTTATAAAACAATTTGCACTTCAGCCAGAGGCAATGGCAGTAACATCGTTTCTTGTGTTTTTATTTGGTATGATGCCTGGGCTTCCCACTATCCCTTTTACTGTACTTTCTTGTGGCGTAGGTGCACTTGCTTGGATTTCATTTAAAGAGAGAAAGAAACAAGCTGCTCTTGTTGCAAAAGAAGAGGAGCAGGCACAAGCACCTGCTGAGCCAGAGGCTGGAAGTCCAGAAGAGGTAGAAAGTCTTCTTTCTCTGGATGTGCTTGAGCTTGAGATTGGCTATGGCTTAATTCCTTTAGTAGATGAGGAACAAGGTGGGGATCTCTTAGAGAGGATTCGCTCAATCAGAAAACAATTTGCTCAAGAAATGGGCATAATAGTTCCGCCATTACATGTTCGTGACAATCTACAGCTTTCTCCTGGACAATATGTAATCTTGATAAAGGGGATAGAGGTAGCTCAAGGTGAACTTATGATAGGGCATCTACTTGCAATGGATCCAGGAGGTGTCAAAAAGAAGATACAAGGTATAGAGACAAGAGAGCCTGCGTTTGGACTTCCTGCCCTTTGGATACCGGAGTCTGCTCTACAAGAGGCACAGATGGCTGGTTATACAGTAGTAGATCTCTCCACTGTAGTTGCAACACACCTTGCAGAGGTAATACGTCAAAATGCCCATGAGCTTTTAGGGCGTCAAGAAGTGCAACAGCTACTTGATGTGGTTTCTAAAAAACATCCTAAAGCAGTTGAAGAAGTCACAAATGCACTACCGCTGGGCATAATACAAAAGGTGCTCCAAAATTTAGTAAAGGAACGGGTATCTATAAGGGATCTTTTGACAATTATAGAGACACTTGCAGATTATGGTCCTATGACTAAAGATCCTGATATCCTTACAGAGTATGTAAGGCAAAAGCTTGCTCGTGCCATAGTAAAGCCACTTATTGATGAAGATGGGGTGCTAAGGGTTTTGACATTAGAGTCAGGCTTAGAGGAACAGATAAGAAGTAGCATACAACAGACAGAGCAAGGCAGTTTCTTGACACTTGATCCCCGTGTTGCGCAAGCTATCGTAAATTCAATAAAAAATGCGGTTGAACAGGTTACTGAACAAGGGCATCAGGCAATTATACTTTGCTCACCGTCAATTCGTCGGCACCTAAGGAGACTTTTAGAAAGGTTTGTGCCAAATGTAACTGTGCTTTCACACTCGGAGATTCCGCCAAATATTAACCTTGAAGCCATTTTGGTCATAAAGGTTTAAGCTGTGCACAGATTTTGCAGAATCCCCTAACACGGGACGGAAGCCATGATTATAAAGAGATTTGAAGCACAAAATATGACAAAAGCCCTTGAGGACGTAAAGGCAGTCCTGGGTGAAGAGGCTGTCATTCTTCATACTAAAAGGCGTCAAAAAAAGGATGTAGAGGGCAAGATAAGAACTTATGTAGAGGTAATGGCTGCTGTTGATCCTGACAGAGGGTTAGAGTCAACAGGAGGTGATTCTCTACCCAGTTCTAATAGGCAAAGTCAACAGGGTAATAAAGATATAAACATAAATGAGTTAGCAGAGCAGATAAATGGGCTTAAAAGACTTGTTGAGAACCTAGCAGTATCTTTTTCCACTTTAGGAAACAGCAATGGTTTTTATTCTGATAATAAAGAGGACTTAGCGCTAACTTTGTTAGAGTCTGTGCTTAACTCATTGGGGATCCCAAGAGAGGTAAAAAGACGTATAGCAATTTCATATCTGTCTACATACAAATTAGGTCAAAAGATAGATAGAACAACCATAATCAGGTGGCTTTATTCATATGGACTTTCTTTGGTAAAAACTATAGATGAAGAGCAATATAATCCCCCAATGTGGTGGGCATTTGTAGGTCCTACTGGTGTTGGAAAGACTACAACTTTAGCCAAACTAGCTGCCAATTTAGTTCTAAAAAAGGGGAAAAGAGGGCTTTTAGTCTCAACAGATACATATAGACTAGCTGGTATAGATCAACTGAGGCGATATGCAAAACTTATAGATATTCCCTTTGAAGTAGCACAGGATCCTATAGATCTTGTTAGGATATTTTCTGCTAATAAGGATAAAGATTTTATATTTGTAGACACTACAGGAAGAAGCCCTTGGGACAAAAGACATAGAGAAGAGTTAAGCAGGTTTTTTGATGCAATATCTGAGCTACGGGCACAAGTACTTCTTTGTGCAACATTAAAGCATGAAGATTTAGTTAGGACTATCACTTTATATAAAGACTTACCAACTTCAGGGTGGATATTAAGCAAGATTGATGAGACAAAGAGCTATGGTGTGTTATCTACCCCAGTTTTTGGATTAAGGCTTCCTATATCTTATTTGACTACAGGACAGAGGGTTCCAGAAGACATTGAACCTGCAAGTGCAAAGAGGCTTGTGGGTTTAATTTTAGGGAACAATCAATTTGAACACAAGCAAGATAGAAAACTGATTGATTCATGTATATATGATCAACCGATAAGAGATATAAAAACAGAAGCGAGGATCTCGTAGGAGACCTTATGGATCAGGCGGCAACTCTTAAACAATGGCAACAGATGAAAAAAACAGGCACTCAAGGGGCTATAACCCTTGAAAGAAGGATAGAAAGATGTGGATATCCACGAGTGATATCCTTTACTAGTGGGAAAGGTGGAGTAGGTAAGACCAATGTTGTAGCAAACCTTGCTCTTGCATTTTCAAAATGTGGCAAAAAGGTATTGCTCTTAGATGCAGATCTTGGTCTTGCTAACATAGATGTGCTTTTAGGACTTTGTCCAAAATACAATATAAAGCACGTTTTTTCAGGTCAGAGGCGTCTTGATGAGATAATAGTTCGAGGACCGGGGGGCATTCTTATTCTTCCTGCAGGATCAGGGGTACCTGATCTTGTAAGCTTAACTGATGCAGATAAGCTATTTTTATTAACAGAAATGGAGGAATTTGGAGATGATATTGATCTTTTACTAATAGATACTCCAGCAGGTATTTCAGATAATGTTGTTTACTTTAATCTGGCTGCACAGGCAAGGGTTGTTATCCTTACACCTGAGCCAACATCTATAACAGACGCCTATGCACTTATAAAGGTCTTATTTAGTAGATACCAGGTAAAGTCTTTTTATATTCTCATAAACTGGGTCAAGGATGACCAAGAAGCCCAAAAGGTCTTTAAACAACTGGCTGCTGTTGTTGATAGGTTTTTGGGATCGCTGTCCTTAAACTTTTTAGGATTTATTCCTCAAGATGAGGCAATCCCAAGAGCAGTTAGACGACAGCGGGCAGTATTAGACCTTTACCCGCAGGCAAAGTCTAGTCGGGTCTTCATGGGTCTTGCCCAAAGCCTTTTAAAAGAGGGGTATGATGACTATGTGGACGGCAACATCAAATTCTTCTGGAAGCACCTTTTCAGAACCTAAGATTAAAAGAAATATGGTAAAAAAACAAACGGCTACACTTAAAGATTATACACAGAAGTTCTTTAAGGAAGGGCAAAAGCTTACAAAGGACAAAAGAGAAGAACTTATTATCAAGTACTTACCTCTTATTAAGTATGTGGCAGGAAGGCTTGCAATGAGGCTTCCACCCCATATCTCTGTAGATGATCTTATAAGTTCTGGGGTGCTTGGTTTAATGGATGCAATAGAAAAATTTGATCCTTCTAAAAAGATCCAATTTAAGACCTATGCAGAGTTTAGGATAAGGGGGGCAATGCTTGATGAGCTTAGGTCTTTAGATTGGGTCCCTAGGTCAGTTAGAAAAAAGGCTACAGAGCTTGAGCAAGTCTATAGAGATTTAGAAAAAAAGCTTGGAAGACCCGCTGAAGATGAAGAAGTTGCTGAGGCAATGGGGATTAGCCTGCAAGAATTCTATGAGCTTTTAGATAAGACGAAGAATGTAACATTTTTAGACATAGAGGTTATTAGACGTCATATGCCAGATAGTAATGAAGACGACATATTTGATCTTATTGCAGATGATGAAGAGATAGACCCCTTTCATCAACTTAATATGATAGAAGTAAAGGAGATTTTGACAAAGGCTATTAAAGAGCTTCCAGAAAAGGAGAAGCTTATAATCTCACTGTACTATTATGAAGAGCTTACAATGAGAGAGATTGGAGAGATAATGGGCTATACAGAATCTAGAATTTCTCAGATGCATACAAAGGCAATGCTTAGATTAAGGGCAAAGCTTGCTCCAATAGCAGAGAAGTTAAATGGAGCACTATTGTAGGTATGATTTTTTTGATATCTGTGCTTAAAAGATAAGGCCATCTTTCCGATAAGTCTGACACAGGAGAAAACAGAATCTAAACTAAGGAGGCACAGATGGCCATTGACTACAACATGAAGATATTGATTGTGGACGATTTTGCTACTATGAGACGAATTGTTAAAAATATTTTGACACAGCTTGGTTTTAAAAATTTTATTGAAGCAGATGATGGTTCTGTTGCATGGGAAATTTTACAGAAGGAACCTGTTGATTTTATTGTATCAGATTGGAATATGCCCAAGATGACAGGTATTGAGCTTCTTAAAAAGGTTAGAGCAAGTGATAAATTTAAAGATATTCCTTTTTTGATGGTTACTGCAGAGGCACAAAAGGACAATATTATTGAGGCAGTCAAGGCAAAGGTAAGCAATTATATTGTAAAACCTTTCACACCAGAGGTCTTAAGTGAAAAGATTAATAAGATCTTTGGTGGATAATAAAAGCCTATGTCTATATGGATAAAGAACAAGAAACTAAAGAAACTTTAGAAGAAAGAGGCAGTCTTAATGAAACTCAGGTGAAAGAGGGAGAGGATCAACAAAAGGAAGAATCTCAAGATTTAGATAAAGAATTAGAAGAAGATTTACCCCAAGATACTAATAAAACTAACGATAAAGTTCAGAATAATAGCCAGCCAAAAGAAGACCATCAAGAAGATACAGCTCAAGATACAGATACAATAGAAGTATCTGAAGATTCTTCATCAAAAGAGGAATCTTTAGGATCAAAAGACAGTGAAAAAGAAAAGACTTTGGAAGAAGCTATAGAAGATAGTGGTAAAGAGCCAGATTCTAAAAATGAGTCAGAAGAGCTCCCAGATAATTTAGAAAAGAAACCAGAAGATAATCTAGATACTAATAAAGAAGTTAGTGACCAAAATATTACTGATTCTAAAGAGAAAAAAGAAGGTAAAAGTGATGAAAAAAAGGAAGAAACTCCAGAGAATAAGGAGTCTACTTTAGATAAAAAAGATGATATCCAAAAGGATGAAGATGAAAACCTATTTGATGCTATTTCAGATGATGAGCTTTGGGATACAGAAAGTAGCATTGATGATTTAGACTTAGATATATTTGAAGATAACGATGAAGGATCAAATGATTCCTCTAAAAAGGAGGAGGCTGTAACTTTAGAAAGAGATAAGGGCTTAGAGAAGGATAAAAAGCAAACAGATACTAATTTAGAAGAAGAAAAGAAAGATAAGCTAGAAGAAAAACAATCTGTAAAAACGGATGAAGATAAAGATAAAGAAGAAACCAAAAAGATTAGATTAGAGTTTCATCTGCCACCTATAAAAACATTGATATTTTGGGGTATAGTAGGTATAGAGTTATTATTTATAATAGTTGGTTTTTTTACAATATATGGACTTACTGCACCTTATCTTAAGACTTCCAAACATATTAATGATAAGGCTATAGTAACCAAAAAACTTCAACCCCCCATTAAAAAGTCTTCAAGAGCTAAGAATGTAAAGGCTTCCATAAGCTATCCTTTTGATAAAAATAAGACAAAACTTCCATCTTCAGCGAAAGTACTAGGGACAGCTATAATTAGTTTACAACCATTTTACATACCTGTTGTATATGAAGGAGATGTTGTATTTTTAAAACTTCATGCAACGCTAACTGTCTCTGATCCATCAACAAAGGCTATCTTAGAACACAGGCTATCTCTTATAAGAAACATTATATATGAGAACTTAAAGGGCATTGTTATAGATCCAAATGAGAGAGGAAATTTCCTTTTAAAATATTGTAGTCCTTTAAAAAAAGCCCTTAATAAACAACTTGCTCCTTATAAGGTTACAGATATAACCCTTATGGGGTTTATTTTAAGATAATTTAAAGGAGGATAAATATGAATATTTTAAAATACAGTATGGAGGTAATATGTTATGGATCGCTATGGTGTAGAGGGAGTCCAGTTGGTTTCTACCCAACCTATAGGGTTACAGGTAAATAGACGTCAAAGACAAGATAAAGAAGATAGACGTCACAACAGAGATAAAGGAGGACAAAAGGATAAAAAAAACAAGGATAGTCTTAAATTGAAAGATCAAGTAACTTTAATGTTAAAACCTTCTAAAAGGCCTATGTTAGAGGCTCCCTTAAGGAGATTAGCCTTGCAAGAAAATAGTAAAACAAGTATTAGAGAGGGGCCTAAGAAAAAGAAGATAGATATAAAGGTATAAGGGAAAATAAAAAATACTTATGAGTCTAAATTCTTCTAGTTTAATCATACTACAGCTATTTCTAGATGTAGTATTAATAGGATTATTTTTTTTAGTTTACATGAGGCTAAGATCTCTTAGACCTCAAAGGATAGAGGCCTTTTTAAAGGCATTAAAAGAAAGTGAAGAACTTACAGAAAAACTCAATAAACTTATTGAAGAAAAAAAGACTTTAGTTCAAGATTTAGAGCAAATATTAAATCCTAGAGTAACTACTAATGGTTCAGGAAAAGACTGTGAGCCCACCTTACAGGCAGATCAGCTTATTCATTCAAAGGTGATATCGCTTTGGAAACAGGGGAAGAACAATAAAGAGATATCTAAAGAAACCGGCTTATCCCTTGGAGAAATAGAGGTTATTATTTCTATTTTTAAGAATAAATCATAAAAAACATAAAAAATTTGTTTCTTTCTTTTATGTAAGCTTAAAATTTTTAATTTTTATTTTTTGTCTTAGGAAAAAGATTTTAAAAGAATTAAAAACTTTTTCTTTTAAAAAGAAAAAAATAGATTATTTTTATTCACTTAATAGTTCAATAAAGTATTTAATACGGAATAACTATTAGGAAGGGAAAATATTATGCAGTTTGTAGATCTTAAAAGACAATACAATGCCTATAAACAAGAAATAGATATAGCAATAGCAAATGTTATAAATAGTGCTCGTTTTGTTATGGGACCAGAAATAGAAGAATTAGAAACTAAGTTAGCAGAATTTGTGGGAACATCTCATGCAATTGGAGTAAGTTCTGGTACGGATGCCCTTCTGCTTTCTTTAATGGCTCTTGATATAAAACCTAAAGATGAAGTCATAACCACCCCTTTTAGTTTTATTGCAACTGCTGAAGTTATAGTATTTTTAAAAGCACGTCCTATATTTGTAGATATTGATCCTGTAACTTTCAATATAGATGCTAATCTAATAGAAGAAACAATAAAGGCAAGACTTAAACAAGGAGCCAATATCAAAGCCATATTACCCGTTAGTCTTTTTGGACAATGTGCAGATATGGATGAAATAAATAGAATAGGCTCTGCTTATAATATAAAAGTTATAGAAGATGGCTGTCAGTCATTTGGAGCAGTATATATGGGTGCTATGTCTTGTGGACTTTCAGACATAGGAGTTACTTCATTCTTTCCTTCTAAACCTCTAGGATGTTATGGTGATGGTGGAATGGTATTTACTAATGATCACTATCTATATGAACGAATTAAAAGGCTTAGAAATCATGGACAAAGTGTAAAGTATAAACACCACGAAATCGGGTTAAATGCTAGATTAGATACTATTCAAGCTGCTGTATTATTAGCTAAGTTTCCCCATTTTTTAGAAGAGTTAGAAAAAAGAGTAACTGTTGCAAATATATATACACAACTTATTGAAAATCGTTTAAAGGATAAAGTACTTCCTCCTATAGTTCCTGAACATCAAACTAGTGTTTTTGCACAATATACAATAAGAATTTTAGATAATAAGAGGGATCAAGTACTAAAGAGCCTACAAAAAAATCAAATACCTTATGCAATTCACTATCCAGTGCCCCTGCACATGCAACCTTCTATGGAGGCTCTTGGTTATAAAAAAGGCGATTTCCCTATAGCAGAACAAGCAAGTAAGGAAGTTTTATCCTTACCAATGCATCCTTTCTTAACTATTGAGGAACAAGAAAAAATAATAGATGCTATTAGTAATGCATATTAAAATTATATTTTTAAAGGATAAAATTTTTTGGTAATTTTTTATTTCATTCCGGAGTGTCTATTCAGTTATGTAAATAAAAACAGCCAAGCAAGGAGTGTGGATACATGACTAAAGCCAAGAAAACCGCCAAACCATAAAAAGTAAAGGACACTAATAACTACTATATGGATACTTCCAAGTAAAATGAAAAAATTACTTTTTCTTATAATAATTTTTTTAGCTCTTTTATATGTTTTATAAAAATAAGTTCTGTATTTTGAGAAGCCTTTAACCCTTTTGACCCTGCAGATGGTAAGATTATCCTTTTTATCCCCCTTCGTGCTGCTTCATCAATCCTAAGTTGGGCTTTCGATAGAGCTCTTACTTCTCCAGTAAGTCCTACCTCCCCAAATATTGCCGTATCTTTTTTGATTGCTACATCTTTAAGGCTTGAAATAAGAGCAGCTAATACTGCTAAATCTGCCTCTGTTCCTTGGATTTTTAGCCCACCCACTACATTTATAAACACATCTGCATCATAAAATACAATCCTTAAATGTCTTTCTGCTACTGCTAAAAGCATAGCAAGTCTATTTATATCAAAACCAGTTGTAGTTCTTCTTGGCATTGTAAGATGAGAAGGAGAAACCAGGGCTTGAATCTCAACTAAAATAGGTCTTGTCCCCTGTACCAATGGAAGTATTACAGAACCAGGAACATTGTCCTCTCTTGTGCCCATGAGGATTTCTGATGGGTTATCCACTTCTTTTAACCCGGTATCTGTCATCTCAAAGACACCAATTTCAAAGGTAGGGCCAAACCTGTTTTTTATACCTCTTAGGATTCTAAAGGCATGATATTTTTCACCTTCAAAATATAATACTACATCAACCATGTGTTCTAAGACTCTAGGCCCTGCAATCTCTCCACCTTTTGTAACATGTCCAACCATTATAACGGGGATATTGTGGTTCTTAGCAATCCTAATAAGTCTAGCTGAACACTCCCTTACTTGACTAATACTTCCTGGAGCAGAACTCAATTCTGTAACACTCATAGTTTGGATAGAATCTATTGCTATGATAGAAGGAGAGCGTTCCTTTATAATGGCTTCTATAACCTCTATTTGATTTTCACTTACAACCCATAAGCCTTTTGGTATTTTACCTAATCGTATAGCTCTAAGCCTTATTTGCGAGACAGACTCTTCGCCACTTATGTATAAGACATTTCCTAGCCTTTTTGATAGAGCAAAAAGGAGCTGTAATAATAAAGTAGACTTTCCTACTCCAGGTTCTCCTGCTAAAAGAAGAACACAAGACTTTACAAGTCCGCCACCTAAAACTCTATCTAACTCTTTAATCCCTGTTTTAATTCTATCTTGAGTATCACTAGTAATTGAACAGAGCTCCTGAGGTGTATTCTTTACCTCTAGTAGTGAACTATTGGTAGATAAAGAAGGCTTAGATATAACTTCTTCTATAAGGCTATTCCAACTACCACATTCTGGGCATTTACCCAACCACTTAGGGGATTTATAGCCACAACTTTGACATATATAAATAGTTTTTAATCTTCCCAACTTTTTACTCCCCCAATATATCTTCTTCTATCTCTACTGGTATGCTTAAAATGACAATAGTTCCAGATGGCTTACGGTCTTTTATCTCAATTTCTCCACCAAGGGCATCTAGCTGTCTTTTTACAATAGCTAACCCAAGCCCTGTCCCCTTTGTTTTATTCGTTACAAAGGGTTCAAAAACACGATCTCTTATATCCTTTGGAATACCAATTCCATCATCTTCTATAACAAGCTTTAGAGTATTACCATCTAACCATATCCTAAGCCAAATATTGCCTTCTTTTTTATTTTCCATTGCTTCTATGGCATTTTGTATAAGGTTTAGTATCATCTGCATCAGTATGTTTTCATCTGTAGTTACCTGTTCATCTGTACAGTTTATATGAAATTTTATATTGTCTAATTTGTCTAGAAACATCATCTTTATAGATTCACAAAGCCCTTTTATGTTAAAAGTTGAATTTTGAATCTTCAAAGGTCTTGCATAGGCAAGGAGATTATTGGTAAGATTTTCTAGTCTTTGGGCCTCTTTAACAATAATTTTCATATCTTCTTTTAAGGAGTTATTATCTTGAGTTTCAAGATGATATTGAGCAAAGCCCTTGATACTACTTAGAGGATTTCTAATCTCATGAGCAAGTACAGCAGACATTTGTCCTAATGCTGCAAGCCGTTCTTGATGTTCAAGCATCTTTTGTAGTTTTATGTTTCTATTCCACATCCAAATAAAGAAAAAGCTTATAAGCCACAATATAATCAGAGAAATGGTTATTAATATAAGTTGTACATTTGCACGTCTTACAATTGACTGGGCTGGATATGTATGGAGAGCTACTCTTAAACAATAAATATCATGAACAGAGGACTTCTGTGAACCTGAAAGCTTAAGTGGAAAATCTAAAACAAAAACCCTTTCTCCTGTGGCAAGTATTTCAAAGTGAGTGCTTGGATGTTCGTCTTTTATAACCTGTTTTATTCGTATATCCCATATCTTTTTACCAATTAGGTGAGGATTTGAATGTAATATTATTCTTCCTTTATAATCATATAAGGCTAAAAACGCTAAGTCTTCCCATCTATCAGAGTTGACTATCTTTTGAAAAAGCCTTTTTTGGAATCCATTCCTCTCTATTGAAAATCCTACATTAACAGCTATATCTACTGCATGGGTTTCAAGAAGATCTTTTGATCCCTGTATAGAAATCTGATATGTCCCTATAGCACTTACAAGAGCTACTATGGTAAACAAAAACAAGATAAAGATAAAAAGATGCGATATGCCCTTTGAAACAGCCATATCCATCCACATAGGTTTTATAGGTTTTGTATTATATGATGTACTAAATTGTTTCATATCCCTGGCTTTCTATTGACAAATATATAAAGAAGACTCAAGTAATAAAGAAAACATAAGCCCTGGTTAAAGGAGCAAACAAATGTCACGCAGCCTTCCTTTTTATGCTATTATAGCAGCTATTTTGTTGGTTATCTTTGAAATACTTCTATTTTGTCGCATAAATTTTGTAATGAACTATTTCTACATGCTTGCATGGTGGCCCTATATATTCTTAGCAGATGGTATAGTAAGGTATAAAACTGGTACATCTATTTGGACTCGGTCAAAGAAGTCTCTATTATCTCTTTCTATTTGGTCTGTTACGGTCTGGTTAATCTTTGAGTTATATAACTTAGTAATGAAAAATTGGCACTATATAGATATTGTACCAAATAGATGGATTAGGTGGCTTGGATATAGCTTAGCCTTTGCTACTGTACTTCCTGGGCTTTTTGAGACCTATGAACTTATAGGCGCCTTTAATATCTTTTCTTCTGCAAGGCTTCCTAAGTTTGAAATCACAAAAAACTTGGAAGATATCTTGATATTAATTGGTATATCTTTTCTTGTATTTCCTATAAGTTTCCCTAAATATTGTTATCCACTTGTTTGGGGTGGTTTTGTATTTTTGTTAGATCCAATAAACAGAAGAATGAGAGGAAGAAGTTTTTTATCTGAACTTTCTAAAGGAAATCTAACTAAGGCATATCAAATGCTTCTTTCTGGTTTAATCTGTGGTTTTTTGTGGGAGTTTTGGAATTACTGGGCTGGAGCAAAATGGATATATACTGTACCTTTTGTTGGAAATATTAAACTCTTTGAGATGCCTGTAGCTGGATTCTTAGGATTTCCACCTTTTGCCCTTGAATGTTATTGTATGTATGAATTTTTAAGACTTTTGGGCATTGCGCTAGATTGGGAAAACAATAAAACTAGCCCACCATTTTTATGGGCAAAAAGGATATATAACTATGGTTGGTTACTTTCTTTGAGCTTTCAGATTCCTTTTTGGTGCTATACTTTTTATCTGATAGATAAGTTTACTGTTATTTCATTTAGATAAAAGTTCTAAACTATCTTCTACGTCCACAACAGTGTTTATATTTTTTACCACTTCCGCAAGGGCAGGGTTCGTTTCTACCAATCTTTCTACCTTTTCTTCTAACAGTCTTTGGTTTTGCAGGTTGATCTTCTCCGTGGCTATAAGTAAGTTGCTTTTGTTGTTCTCTACGCCTCATCTCTTCAAGTTGTGCAATTTCTTCTTCTGTCATAGGACGTACTCTTAAAAGCATACTAACTGTTTGTTCTTTAAAACGATCAACCATTTCCATAAACATCTCGTAGCCTTCTTTTCTATAAGCCTGAAGAGGATCTTGCTGTCCATAGCCACGAAGTCCTATACCTTCTCTTAGATGATCCATGTTAAGGAGGTGGTCTTTCCAAAGGGTATCAAGTATCTGAAGCATTAAATAACGCTCTACTTCCCTCATACCCTCTTCACTAAAGCGTTTTTCTTGTTCTTCATATGCCTTAAGTGCTGCTTCTACTATCCTTTCTTTTAACTCTTCTTGGCTTATTTCCTTTTTTTCATCCTCAGATATCTGAAGCTCTATTCCATACTCACCCTGAAGTCTATCTAAAAGGCCTTTCCAGTCCCATTCCTCTGGTGCCTTTTTATCATGTGTGTAATCTTCTACTAGAAAATCTGCTACATCTTCTATAAATCCAATAACAACATCCTTTAGGTCTTCACCTTTAAGTATTTGTTTTCTTTGACTATATATCACCTCCCTTTGCTTGTTCATAACATCGTCGTATTCAAGGAGGTGTTTTCTTATTTCAAAGTTTTGTGCTTCGACCTTTCTTTGAGCATTTTCTATAGCTTTTGAAAGAAGGTTGTGTTCAATTGGTTCCCCTTCTTTCATACCAAGTTTGTCCATTATGCCAGAGATCTTCTCTGCACCAAATATTCTTAAAAGATCATCTTCTAGGGATAGATAAAACCTTGATGAGCCAGGGTCTCCTTGACGTCCAGAACGTCCTCTTAACTGATTGTCAATTCTTCTTGACTCATGACGTTCTGTACCAATTATATGAAGTCCACCAAGTTCTGCTACTCCTTCTCCTAAGACAATGTCTGTACCACGGCCTGCCATATTGGTAGCGATTGTTACCCTTCCTTTTTCTCCTGCATGGGCAACAATTTCTGCTTCTCTTTCATGGTGCTTAGCATTTAATACCTCATGTTTAATGCCCATGCGCTTGAGCATCTTGGAAAGACGTTCAGATTTTTCAACACTAGTTGTACCAACTAGTACGGGTTGGCCCTTTTCATGAAGTCTTTTTATCTCTTCAGCAACAGCTCTGAATTTTTCTTCTTCTGTCCTAAATACTACATCAGGATAGTCTATCCTGATCATGGGCTTATTGGTTGGAATTACAACAACATCAAGGTTATATATCTCCTTAAACTCTGCTGCCTCTGTATCTGCTGTACCAGTCATACCAGCAAGCTTTTCATACATCCTGAAGTAGTTCTGGAATGTAATGGAGGCTAATGTCTGATTTTCGCCTTCAACCTTTACCCCTTCTTTTGCCTCAAGAGCTTGATGTAGTCCTTCACTAAAACGTCTTCCTGGCATAAGACGACCAGTAAATTCATCCACAATAATAACTTGGCCATCTTTTACTATATAATCTCTATCTCTTTGAAACAGAGTATGTGCTTTAAGTGCTTGCTGTACATGATGGAGTAGTTCAGCTTGACTAGGATCATAAAGGTTTTTTACGCCTAAAAGCTTTTCACACTTTGCAATACCTTCTTCTGTAAGTGTGGCAGTCCTAAGTTTTTCATCAATGTTATAATCAATATCTTTTTTAAGATGAGGTATGATTTTATCCACTCTGTAATAGAGTTCTGTAGACTCTTCTGAAGGACCAGAAATGATAAGAGGAGTTCTTGCTTCATCAATTAAGATACTGTCAACCTCGTCAACTATGGCATAGTAATGATCCCTTTGAACCATGTCTTCGAGGGAATATTTCATGTTGTCCCTTAAATAGTCAAAGCCAAATTCATTGTTGGTCCCATAGGTAACATCTGCAAGGTATGCCTTTTTTCTTTCAGCATCTTCCATATCACTTACAATCACACCAACTTCAAGTCCTAAAAATCTATATATTGCTCCCATCCACTCAGCATCTCTTTTGGCTAAGTAGTCATTTACAGTAACAACATGTACACCACGTCCTAACAGGGCGTTTAGATAAACTGGCATTGCTGCAGCAAGGGTTTTTCCTTCACCAGTTTTCATCTCAGCAATCTTTCCTTGGTGAAGTACGATTCCACCTATAACTTGTACATCAAAGGGCCTAAGGCCAATTGTCCTCTTTGACACCTCTCTTACAACAGCAAATGCTTCAGGGAGTAAGTCATCTAGGCTTTCACCTCGTTCTATTCTTTGTTTAAACTCTGGAGTCTTTGCCTTTAGTTCATCATTAGAAAGTTTTTGTATCTTGGGTTCTAATTCATTCACCTTTTGTAATATTGGACGTAGTTTCTTTAATTCACGATCGTGTTTTGTTCCAAAGACTTTTGTTAATAGATTTGTTAACATAGCTACCCACTCTTTTTAGAATTGTTTTAATATTATTATCGTTTGATTTTTATCAAAGTTCTATCATCATTGCAATCTCATCACAGTCAGGGAACTTAGGGCATTTTATACAGTCTGCCCAGACCTTATGTGGTAAAATAGATTTATCTACTACAGAAAAACCAAGCTTTTTAAAAAAGTTTGGTTGATATGTAAGTGTAAATACTCTATATATCCCAAGCGTAATGGCCTCAGACAGACAGTGTTCAACTAAAATTTTACCAATTCCTTGGTGTTGGCAAGGCTCTAGTACTGCCAAAGATCTAACTTCAGCCAGGTCTTCCCAACAGATATGAAGAGCAACTACTCCTCCTATACTACCATCTTCACACTCAAACACAGTATAGTCTCTGAGATGATCATAAAGCTCGCTTAGAGACCTTGGTAATAAAAGACCTTTTTCTGCAAAGTGAGAAAGTATCTTATGTATGGTTTTTATATCTGAAATCTTTGCCTTTCTAATCACTATTTATCTCTACAATATAAGATTTAAGTCCTTCTTTTTTAGCAAGACGTCTAGCAAATGCCATTGCCTCTTGCATTGTATTAAATTGTCCTAAGTATACCCTATACCATACACCTTTTTTAGGTCCTAAAAATACCTTTACAACTTTTGAATCATATCCCTTACGTCTCCAGCGCCTTGCCTCTGAAACCGCATTATCCTTTTCTCTATAAGAGGCTATTTGTAATACAAAATATCTTTTTGGAATACTCTTTTTAGTAGTAATAGTAGTTGAAGTAGCATTAGTTGAGGTAGTGTTTGATATGTTTTTATTTTTACTTGAACTAAGACCAGGTGTACTAGTTTGATTGCCAGCTTGTTTTAGAGAATAAAAAGATTTGGGAGCAAGAGGGCTTTCTTTTACTTTAGTATTTGTTTCATTTGAACTTAAGTTTTGATTAGTAGAGTTAGATGTATAATTTAACTTACCAGTAGTTGTTGTATTTGTGGTGTTTTCTCCTGGAAGTGGTGGTGGAGACATAGTTGCTATTTTAGGAGCTAAAATACCTGTTTTGGCAGGCTTTCCTACAATCTTTTGTCCTACCCATAATCCTAGTATAAACATCCATAAAAGGGCACAAAAGCTAGATATAATTATAGCTATCATACCACCCCATCCAAATTGAAATTGAAACCTACGGCTGGATTTTTTTGCCATAAATCCCCCTTACATCTTTTCTGGAGCGTTTACTCCTAAGAGTTTAAGTCCTTGTGCAATAATTGTCTTTACTGCCATTGCAAGAAGTAGTCTCGCTTGAGTAAGTTCAATATCATCACTTATAAATCTATGTTTTGCATAATATGTATGCAATAATCCAGCCAAATTTGTAAGATAATAACTTATATGATGGGGTTCTAGGTTTTGAGCACTTTCTTCAATCACATCAGGAAATGCACTTAGATATTTTAATATCTCTATTTCTTCTGGTTGGGATAAAAGAGTGGTATCTATATCCTTAGGAGATCTTAAGACTATGTCTTGTTCCCGTGCCATTTTTATAACACTACACATACGAGCATGGGCATACTGAACATAATAGACAGGGTTTTCCTGACTCTTTTTTCTTGCAACATCTAGATCAAAGTCCAAATGGCTATCATGTCTTCTTGTTAAAAAGATAAATCTTGAAGCATCTCTTCCTACATCATCTAATAGTTCCCTTAGTGTTATAAACTCTCCAGCGCGTGTAGACATTGCCTTTAGCTTTCCCTGTTCTAGTAAATTTACCAATTGAACAAGAAGTACACTCAATTTTTTAGGATCATGGCCAAGAGCTTCTACAGATGCCTTTACTCTAGCAACATATCCATGGTGGTCTGCTCCCCATATGTTTACTAAAAGATCATATCCTCTATCTAATTTATGTTTATGGTAGGCAATATCTGAAGCAAAATAGGTAAGGGTTCCATCTGCCTTTTTTACAACACGGTCTTTTTCATCACCATATTTGGATGAACAAAACCAAAGGGCACCGTCTTTTTCATATATTTCGCCCTTTTGTTGTAGTTCGTCTAGGGTCTTTTGAACTAGTCCAGTTTCATGAAGTATTTTTTCTGAAAACCAGGTGTCAAATTTTACTCCAAAGTCTTCTAGGTCTGTCTTTATCCCTGAAAGTATTACTTCTACAGCAATATTTATAAATTCATGTAAACATTTTTCTAAAGGAGTATTTAAGTATTTATCTGCCCATTTATCTTTTGCGATCTTAGCAATATCTTTTATGTATTCACCTTGATAATAATCTTTTGGAAGTTCTATCTTTTCACCAAATAGTTCTTTATACCTAAGATAGACTGAGCCCCCCAAATTTCTCATTTGATTTCCAACATCATTTATATAGTACTCTGTTTCTACATTAAAACCTGCGGCCTTTAGTACTCTGGCTAAACTATCTCCAAGGGCAGCACCTCTACCATGACCTATATGAAGGGGGCCTGTTGGGTTTGCGCTTACAAATTCAACTAAGACCTTTTTATCTTTTCCAACATCTCCTTTAGAAAAATCTTGAGGGTTAAGCACTATATCTCTTGATATTTCTTGCCATATTTTGGGGTCTATGAACATGTTTATAAAACCAGGGCCAGCAATCTCTATTTTATAAAAAAGGGGATCTTTTTCCAGTAAGGGGACAAATAATTGAGCAATTTCTCGTGGACTTTTTTTGAGTTTTGGAGCAAGGGTCAAGGCTAAGTTAGTTGCAAAATCTCCATGTTCTTTTTGTTTTGGGATAGATACCTGAAAATTTATGTCTAAATCCTTTGGCAAAAGATCCTTTTTTATTCCTTCTAAGATGGCATTTTTTATAGTTTTAACAATTCTTTTTTTCATTTGTTAACCTCAAGACTATATAAATTCTTTTAAAATGATAAATGTGACGCCAATCTTTAATATTACTTCTTCTTTTATGCAAGAGTATTATTAACTTAATGGGAAATAAAAATAGTTATTACATGAGTTAATTTTTTTTAAGAGAGTATAATGCACTCATTTATTAAGACAAGTTTTTACATTTATGTTTTTATAGTTATTTAAGACAAGACAAGAGATTGCTAAAAGAGAGAAGAAATGGAGGCAGAAAAAGATTATTTTGGAGGGAAAAGTAAGAGCTGAATTTAATAATAAAAAATACTGTGATTAGGATACAGAAAAGAGGAAACAAAGAATGTAAAATAGTTAAAAAGTTAATTCAAACTCGCTGCTAAATATATCTATAGTAAAAGACAAAGAGAGGGAGTCTGATTGATACTTACAAGTTCAAGGGTTATGATGGACTTATTAGTATAAATTCAGATATGATAAGGATAGAGCTCACACAAGATTCCTATATATTATTTAGGAATTAGGATAGAAGGGAGTTATCGCTATGCAATGGTTAATTAACAGAAGCTTTATGTTATTATTGTTTTGGTACGCTATTAAAATAGCTTAAGTTTCATACAATAATAGATTTGATAAAAGATAAAAATAGTAGATGCTTATTAAGGGTAAAAAGAATTGAGTAAGGAAGTGTCAGTCCAATTATGTAAATAAAAACAATTTAGGTATAGGGGCTAGAGAGAGCAATAGAGGCAGCATTTCCAAAGACAGATAATAACACCAGATCAGGAAGTTACTAAAATTGGTAACATGGAAGTAGAGGTAGAAGGGCTTTTTCTAAGTATGAGTCCTTGCTCCTTGCTAAGGAGCCTATATTTAATGAGATAAAAGCCCATATCTGCTTCCTTAAATATAATCTTTTATCTCTTGCCTTTTTATTTTTCATCAAGCTCTAGCTCCTCTAAAGCATCTTCGTGCTTTTTATATGCCTTAGACATATCTCTAAAAGTGACCACAAAAATCCATCAAAACTTGCTCTCTTAGGGGTAAGGGAACAATAAGATACTTATCTTGATGCTCAAACTCTAGAAGAGTTTTTTATCTTTAAACCTTAAAAGAGCTCTTTTGCAGCTTCATTTACATCAGAGAAGTATTGTAGTATAGATAGGTTTAGGGTCTTTGCAAACTTACGAGGTCTTGGGATTAAAAGACTTATCGTTTTCATTTAAGATCTCGGGGATAAACTCTCTTTTATCTACAAAGTAGCAGTCTTTTCCTATAAGCTTTCTAAAATTACTCTCCCTTATTGGCGGCCTTTTCATAGATACTCCATAACTTAGATATTTCTAAAAATTATAGCGACTAAGGATAAATAATTTCATTTTACAGGAATAAAAAACAAGTAAAAGGATTTATCTTAGATTATCAAACGGTAATGTTGTAGTCATATTATAGTAACACACAGTTAATATTTATGTATGAAAATTAAAGGGATTATGCTGAGGTCTATATGAGAGCTAAACATATAACCAGTTTGGACTATTTAAAAGATAATATACATCTAGTGTTTGACGAATTTATTAATATGGTTCTTAATACCAAGTGCTATGTTCATATTGTTGGTAAGATACGAAGATTTTTTATAGTTCACTTTAAAAAACAATATTTAAGAGAGCAACTTTTAGCCCGTAGGGGTAAGTGTAATAAGTGCGGAATGTGTTGCAATTTGTTATATACATGCCCAATGTTAAAAAAAGATGGCAGGTGTCTAATATATGGCAAATGTAGGCCTAAAGTATGTAAGGTCTTTCCTATAGATCAAAGAGATATAGATGAGATTAGGATGTGTGGTGGAATATGTGGATATTATTTTGAAGATATTAAATCAATTAGATAAATTAACAATTTCACCGTGAGCTATTTCTATAATTCTAGTTGCAAAGTTTTGAGCAAGTTCATGATCATGCGTAGACATCACAAGAAGTTCAGCACTGTCAGACAATGCGCTTATAATAAAATTTAAATTTCTCCTATCTTGTCCTGTAGTTGGTTCATCTAACAATAACACCTGAGGCATTCCTGTAAGTAGAGAGCCAAGAGCTACTCTTAATCTTTGCCCTGCTGAAAGGCTAAAAGGTGGTTCATTTTCAAGCCCTGTAAGCCCTAGCCCTTCTATAGTGGATTTTACAATAAAGTTTATCTCTTCTTTTTTAGCCCCTAAGTTTTCTAATGAAAATGCTAATTCCTCAAAGACAGAAAACTTAAATAGCATAAGATCAGGATCTTGTAGTAAAAGGGTAATAGGAAGTCTTTTAGAACTACTTTTTAGGTTTATTTCTATGCTGCCTTTTGTAGGCTTTAATATCCCTGCAATAACTTTTAATAAAGTTGATTTACCTGACCCATTTTCTCCAATTATAGCTATGCGCTCTCCTAACTTTAGGTTTAGATTTATATCTTTTAAAACGAAGTTCCTTTGAGTTGGATATGAAAAATACAAATTTTTTAAAATAATCATTGGCTTCTTGTAAAATTTAGATTGATTATGCCTTTTAAGAAAGCCTAAATTAATAGATGATGGATGCTTAGTATTAGAGCTTTGAACCTCTTCATATACCTTAAACTTGTCTGGACTATCATTAAATACAATTTTCCCATTTTTTAATTTTATAACCCTATTAGCCCAAGGAAGTATTTGTTCAATCCTGTGCTCTACTAATAAAACAGTTATTTCATGTTGTGTTGAAAGCTGTTTTATAACCTCTAATATTTCTTTTGTGCCTTTTGGATCTAGTTGAGAGACAGGTTCGTCAAGGAGTAAGATTTTAGGCCTTGCACAAAGGGCACATGCAATAGCTAGCCTCTGTTTTTGTCCACCTGATAAATTTTGGGTCTCATCAAATTTTTTATTGGATAGTCCTACAAACCTAAGTGCTTCATCTATGCGTTTGTCCATTTCATCTGGTGGTATATTTAAGTTTTCAAGCCCAAAGGCTAATTCATCGCATACCCGTCCAGATATTATCTGGGTATTTGGATTTTGAAATACTGTTGCAACACAGGGGAATAAACCTGCTGGATTACACCTTACCTCTTTACCTAACACATATACTCGACCTATAAACTGCCCTCCACTTTCATAAGGTATTAGTCCGTTTATACAAGACAGCAAAGTAGATTTTCCACAACCTGTATGTCCGCATATAAGTACAAATTCACCTTGTGATATATTTAAATTTATATCTTTTAATGCATAGTCTTCTTTACCATTATATTTAAAACTCAGTTTTCTGATGTTAATAGCATATTGCATATTGTTATCTTTCCATACTCATCAATTTTGTACCGAATAAAAGTCCAATTCTAGAGCCAATTAATGTATAGAAGAAGCCTTTTATAACAACTGCAAGTACAATATACCAAAATGGATAAAATAACCTGTAAAATACAGCATATAATATTAAAACACTAACCGTCATTAAAGAGTCAGCAATAGCTAATGCAAACATTAATGCAAGCTTATGATGTTCTATATCTTGTTTTCTAGTTATTCCAAATACATATAACAGACCTTCTTGATATGCTAATCTACTTCCTACAAATAGAATATCTAATATGCCAAATCCACCAAATAAAATGCCATTCATTAAATAGGTAATTAGTCCAGCTAAGCTTACTGTACCTAACCTTGGTAAAAGACATAGAATAGAAGTCAAAATAAGATAATGACATACTTCTGTAATCAATCCGCCAACTAATATATTAAATGGGCCTAATATAGCATGAAGTATATTAGAAAACATCCCACCTAAAAAATCTAAACCAAAACCTACAGCACCCATTAATGCTATCAGTACTAATGCCCTTAAGTTAAAGCTAGAAAGCCATTTTTTTAGATTAAAAGTTAAAAATATCCAGTAAGAAAAGCTAATAGCGATGATAATAAATAAAAATATGGTAATAAAAGAGCTTCCTCTAAGAATGCCCATCTTTTTGGTAAAGGTTTCAACTAGGTTAGGATAGCCAAATGGGTGTATCTTAACCCTTATTAGGTATTCTCCTGATGGGACATCCTTTGCGACATATATTGGTAGTACTGCTAAAGAGCTTTTTTGGGGTGGAAGCTGTATAAAGGTGATGACCTTTTTGGTCCCTCCTGTAGGTCCAAATTGTTTTGGATATAGTCCGGGTACAGGTTTTTTGGTATGTTCATCTAAAAAATCCGCCTGTATTAAGAGACTTAGTGGACAAGAAAGACAATTTTTGATTTGAAGTGCCTGAAACGCTATAGGATCAAAACGTGAAAATCCTATATCCTTTAATCCAAAAAGATAGCTTAATTTAAACCAAAGTGGAGATGGAAGTACAATTGTATCTTCTAGCCTTGTTCCTTCAACTATACCAAAGGCATCTGTAGGAAGTCTCCAAGAGATAAGTTTTATGTAGTTTTTTAGATGGCTCTTTTTTAATAAAAAGTTAAGGGTAATCCTTTTATTAAGGCCTGGAAAATAAAGCTCTATAGCCCTTTTTTGATTTGCTTTTTTAAAATTGAGCTTATATGTTTTAAAAAAGTTAGAAAATTCTCCTGTTAATTCATTTTCTTTTTTATTTATAAAAAATAACAGCTTATTATTAGTTAGATTTTCTACTAATAGCCCTATCTGATAAGTACCTGGCTTGCCGACAAAGGTAAATGTTTTTGGTGGAAGTTTATATGGCAAGAAAAATTCTTGAGGGATCTGTCCAAGTGGCACTGTAATTTCAAGTTTAGCAACAGGTCTTTTATAAGGGGTTTTTATATAAAATCTTTTATTACCAATTTTTATTAAATAGTTTGTATTGGCTCTCCACTTAAAGATTAGTAATACATTATCTCCCATTGGAGGATATTGTAAGATAAGCCTTCCTTTAGGCGAATATAACTTTATAGGATTATCAAAAAGTCTACCTATTACCCTTATACCAAGAGGTTCAAACTTAAATTCTACATTTTGAGCTGATCTCTTACAGCTACTTATGGCAAAGAGGCATACAAATAAGACCAAGCATGCTATGATCCCTAGTCTTTTTTGCCCTAGTTGTGCCACGGAACCTCCCACTTTTCCAAAAAACCAATGGATAGAGCAAGGATTAACAGAGGATTCTCGCCATGTTTTACCTCCCAATTATCTTCTAGATAAGAAAGATAAGAAGAAAACCTATGAGCCTTACCCGATACTGTACTAGCAATCAATGCAGCTTGTCTTAATAAGGCCTCTTTAGCATTATTTTTAGGGACAATCTGCCATTTTATCTGATCAAGCAGGTGTGTAAATGAAAGTATATGGGCAATTAGTATAGGATCTTCAAAAAACGTCCATTTATTCCTTTTAAGACACAAAAATATATCTTCGGGTAGTCTATTTTGAAGCCCTTTAATAATTGTTTCTTCATCAAGTCCAAATCTCATTGTTAACCTTGGTATATATCTAACATTTGTTGGAGTAAGTCTGTTTTGTAAATCTAAAGCTTGCCTTAAGGCTTCTCTTACAGATAAAGCAATTAGTTCACCAAGCTTTACATGTTTTCCTGCACCTGTAAGGGGTTTTTGCTCTGTTTTCTGTGCACATATACATATCTGGTCTGTCCCTGTGCCTGTTGCAAGCCCATCTGAATATCTTGATCCAACATTTAGTTCTTGAAGTACACTTGTTTTTGCCTCTGTTGCCATCTTGACACTTCTTACAAGTGCAGCCGGGCTAAGAGGTTTATTTATAAGGATCATAGTATTTATGGTGCCATTATTGGGATTAAACGTTTTTTTATCTTTTAGAGGTTTAAACCCTTGTTCTGTTTCATATACGGAGGCAGGATCTCCTGCTCTTCCTGCATTTGTCTCAACACCAGCAGTTACAATTGAAAATACTAATAGGTCTTTAAAGGATTTTTGACTTATACCAGCACAATTCATATTGGCTGCAGTCCCCATAAGACATGTTGTATTAGGATCGAGCCCATGATAGTCACAAACAAGGCGATGATATTTTTTGGGTTCCCTTACAGCAAGACACCTTTTGTGCTCAGTTTTAAAACAGGGTTTGGGTTCACATGATTGGTGATTTGCTGCTACCTTAAGATCATCTCTTATGCCACCATTTACGCGGCAAGTAGATATAACACTATGTGGATGATCAAATCTTGCAAAGATGATCTTTTCTGATCTAAAAATGCTTATACCCTCATAGGGTGATTTAAGTTTTGTTGGTCGATCCATTGTCTTGATTGCTTCCATGTGCATTATCCTTTACATATTTGTTTATTTTTTTGCTTTGTAATAAAGAGATAAAAGCTAGATATCCTTTTGCCTGTTGTCGGTATTGTTTAGAGTTTAGAAGATGAGAAAAGGCCCTTTTTGCTAAAGAGAAGTCATTTGTTTCAAATGCACTTATTCCAAGGAGCATCCATATTCGATCTACATCTTTTATTTTAAGTTTTGTCTTGTTTTGTTTTTTATGCATTAATAGGATTGCATTTTTTAATGCACTCTTAGCTTGATCAAACCTTGCATGTTCAAATGCTAGCTTACCTAGTAAAACATATAAAGAGGCATCAGGTTCTAAGTTAATAGCCATCTTTATATATTTTCGTGCTATGTTATAATTATGTATTTGTAAAAAGTAGTTGACCAATATCTCTAGATCTTTTTTACTAACTTTATTAGAATTAATAGCTTTCAAATAACATTTAGCCGCCTTTATAGGAGCATTACAGTAAGCATATATATTACTTAGATCTTTCCACTGTTTTTTATTTGCTCCTTTTAAAGTATATGCTGTCTCTAAATATATAGCAGCATGTTTATAATCTTTTTGTAAAAGAAATATTTGTCCAGCATATAACCATAAATATGCTTTATATGGATAGTTATTTATAAAGCTATTTAAAATTTTTAGACATTCATTAAATGATTTTATGTTTATTGAACATGCTACATATAAAGCTATTGACTGTTTAGATATATAATTATACTTTTTAAATAGTTGTTTAAGTATATCGATTGTTTTTTTATATTTATGTGCTTGGTAAAGTGCTATGGCTGCATTGTATAATAATTCTTTATTAGGATGTTTTGTCTTTCTTGAAATCTGCCATGCAGATAAATAGTAATTAGCTGCTTTTTGATATCTTTTTAGTTCAAAGGCTACTGCTGCTGCATTTTCAATAGCAGGTAAATATTTAGGGGCACCTTTTATAGTCTTCTCATAGAATTTTAGGGCAAGCCCAAGTCTTTTTTCAAGATAATATGTGTTTGCCATTAAAAAACAGAGTAATGGATGAGGATTACTTCCCTTTAAAAATGGAGAGAGACAATTTTGAGCTTGTTTTAATCTGCCGGTTGTAATGTCTTTTTGAGCTTCTAATGCAAGGTTTCTTAAAAATGGAGAAAGAGGTGGAAAGGGCTCTTTTGCACATACATTATAAGGAATCAAAACATCTAAAAATATTATTCCTATTATCAAAAAAATCCCTTTCTTATAATGAAATAGTTTATAAAACATCAGTAATTGTCCTGTTCCAACTTAAACCTAAAGGGTATTTTTATACGTACACAAACAGCCCTTCCTTTGTATGTAGCAGGCTTAAATCGCCATTTTTTTACAGCGTTTATAACTGCATTTTCAAATACATGAGCTGGTTTTGCCTTTAATATCTTGATACTTTTTACTATTCCATGCTGATCAACAACTATTTGTACTACTACCTCTCCTTCTATCCCTCTAATACGTGCCCAATATGGATAAACAGGGTCTATCCTTACAAGTAGTGATGGACCATTGTCTACCTGACCTAAAGAAAATATTGTTGAACCTCTTATTGATTTAGCGCTAGAGATATTACCAAAGGTACTTCCTGTACTATTCTTAGATGCAGGCGGTACACAAACTGCCAAGTTCATAGATAACTTTGGTGCAAGATCAAAAGAGGGTAGAGAAAAATGTATATTTTTATTTATAGTTGGGGTCATATTTTTTACTGATAATACCTTATGAGGCGGGCTAGGTGGTTTTGGTTGACTGATCTGTTTTAAGTTTGGGTTTATCTCTTTTAACCTTGGTTTAAATTGAGTTAAATACACTGCATCTATAGGCATATTTATAGAAGGTGGATTATAACTTGTTTTTGAAAGCTCTGGCATGCCAAGAAAGATGAATAAGTTTAGTATAATTGACAGAGCTATAGCAATTGTAAAGTTTAGGGGGCTTTGTTTTAGTCTTTTAGAAAGATAGCTAGTCATTTCTTTTTATCTGCTAGGACGTCTTGCTGCAATACTGACCTTTTTTATTCCAGCAAGTCTACACTGGTCTAATACCTGTACTACAGTGCCAGTATGACTTTGCCTATCTGCTACAATTACTACAGAACCATTTGGTGAAGAGGCTAAGAACTGTTCTAAAACAGGTCGTAGTGCACGAATATCCACTGGTTTTCCTTTAACGTATATAATTCCATCTGCAGTAACACCAATTAATAGGTTTGCTCTATGTTGAACTGTTGCAGTTTGAGCAACAGGCCTTTTTACCTCTACCCCACTTTGTCTTACAAAGCTGGTAGTTACCACAAAGAATATAAGTAAGATAAAGATCATATCTATAAGAGGAGCCATATTGATCTCTGGCCCTGTAGATTTCCTACGAGTAAGCCTTATACTTTTCATCCAATATTGCCCCCATATATATTGTTTTCTGTTAGCCCTGTTTTAAGTGTGATGGAGAGTTGTTCTAATCTAGTTTTAAACTGATTTACTCTTCGTTTTATAAATGTACCCATAAACATACCTGGTATTGCTATTACTAAACCAGTTTGTGTAGTTATAAGTGCCTCGGATATACCATGTGCAAGCGCTTGGGGATTTCCAGTACCAAACTCTCTAATGACATCAAATGTATATATCATACCGCTTACAGTACCAAGTAGTCCCAAAAGAGGTGCTATTGCAGAAAGTACTAATATAGTAGTTGTATGGTATTCTAGTACTTTAAAACGAGACATAATCATCTTAGAAAGAAATACTTGATTATTAGTAGATTTAGTCTGTAGAATAATATCAAAGAGTTCTTTCCATACTGGAGGAAGTTCAAAGCTTATAGAATTATTAAACTGTTCTTTAGATAATCTACCCTCTTTAAATTCTATTAGTAAATGCATTAACGGTAGTTCTTTTTTAGAATATATATAAATCTGTTTTAATTTTAGTATAATTAGACACCATAACCATATAGATACTAATAAAAGTGGCCACATTACTATGCCACCTTCATTAAAATATGTTATAAACTGTAGAAGTATTTTATTAAACATTGTATCAATCGTTATCTTTTCTTATATTAAGAAATGAATTAGCAGCTTCTATAGCAATTTCTTCTATATTTGCAATTAATTTATCTACTTTTCTTTCTAAGAAATGATGTACAAGCATAATTGGTATAGCAACAGATAGTCCTAATTCAGTAGTTATAAGTGCCTCAGATATACCACCTGACATAAGTCGTGGATTAGAATTGCCAAACAGTGTTATAACTTGGAAAGTATTTATCATACCACTTACAGTACCAAGTAGTCCCAAAAGAGGTGCAATTGCTGCTAATATAGCAAGCGTAGATAAAAATTTTTCAAGTTGAGGAAGTTCTTTTAAAATAGACTCTTGTATTATATCTTCTATAATAGCTTTATCGCTAGTTTTAGTAGATAAAACTGATAAAATTACTCTATATACTGGGCTGTCTTTATGATTAATTAATATCTGTTTACATTCGTCGATTTTACCATGTGATATAAGTTTTAATATGTTAAGTATTTCTGAAGTATTAGGCTGTTTAAGTCTAACAAAGAATATGATACGTTCAATTACAAGAAATATAGCTGCAATACCTATTGCAATAATAGGCCATACTAATATCCCACCAGATCTTAACCACGACATAAAGTCTTGTTGATGTGATAGCCACAAGAAAACTGCACCATGAGATACATCCATTGGAAGTATAGTTGATTCACCCTGTATATATTTTTTTATATGGTATTTAGTTAACCAAGGGATAGAACCTGTTACAGCAGCAAAGTTGTTATTGACTGGACTTAATCTTAAAAAACCAACATCTGATCCCTTTTTGTAATAAGCACTGAATTCGCCAACTCTAAGTATTTTAGCAGTTGTTATACTACCACTTTGGTCAATAATTTTACCATTATAAAAGTCAATAGTTGCTGATTTTTGCATCTCTGTGAAAAAGAAATTAACCAGTGCTTTGATATCTGATGGAGCAGGAAACCTGTTGTTGATAAATAGATTTGATAGTGGTTTTAATCTATTTTTAATCTCTGGTGTAATAAGGCTTTGAGATGCTATTTCTTTTGCATCTTTAGCAAATACATATACCGTAGCTTGAATATTTTTTATTTCTTGTTCATGATTAGTTAACTGTTGTCTTAATACAGCCTCTTTTTGACATAAATCTTTAAATTTTTTCTTAAGATTTTTTAGTAATTCTCTATTTTTAAATATGTTATTTTGTAATTGTATTTTTTCATTAAATAATCTTTTTTGTTCTTGTAGTATCTCATCTTTTGTTTTTAAAGTCAATTTTTTTACTGCTTGTTCATTTTGTTTAATTTGATTAGCAGCTTTATACCAACTAGATATATCTTCTATTCTATTATTATTTGATGCCCACGAAATATTAAAAGCCATAAATAGTAAAATTATGTTTACTAATATAATATGTTTTGTCATTTTGTTAGCCTTCCAATGGGTAAATCTACTATTTGTGCAGCACGTTTTTTTTGTGAAATTTCAATTGTTTGTTCAATATCATCAATATATTCATTGGATATTTTTATCCATTTTTTTTGATATTTATTATATTTTGCAGCAATTTGTCTATCTAGTGATATAAAGAACATATCCAATCTTCCAAGTCTAAGTATATATCCATCTAACTTCTGTCCATTTAGATTGATTTCATCTTCTCTTGTTTGTATTTCCATACCATATTTAGCTTCTATTTCTAACGCTTGTAATACTCTACGTAGTTTTTCACCCAATCCTATTTTATAATTAATAAGTGATTGTCTTAAAAATGATAAGCGAGTTTTACGTTCTTGCATTAAAAATGGCATATCTTGATCTATAAAATTTGATAAATTATTTACTACTTTATCTAAATAAGGTTCAAGTTTTATATTAATCTGTTCTAGGATTTCTTGTCTTCTTTTAAGTTCAGCTATAGTTTGTTTTTCTTCTTCAATATAAGCTTTATATAGTTTTATTTGATAGTTAAGCCATAAATTTTGACTTTTCAACTCTTGTATTTGTTGTAATAACTTTGCTCTTTTTTGTGCCCACGTATCCCCTAATTCTTTAACATTTTGTTGAAGTTTTATATTACTCAAAATTTCATGTTTTATAGTAGAAGGTGAAACTTTTTCATTAGAAGAAAAACACATAGTTGTATATATAATTGTTATAATTAATGTTAATATAACTATCTTTATTATTTTCATATCACTCTCTTATAGAATTTATAAAATTATATTTATTTCTTTAGCAGCGTCTTTTATATGTGATATAAATATATCTTGAATAGTTTCTAATTCTCCTAATCCTTTAAATATAGGTTTTACTTCATAACCTATACGAGATAGTTTATTTTTCCATGAATCTTTTGAATCTCCAGCCATATCTTCTATAGCATGTTGTCCTGCTACAATCATTAGGGGATAGAGTAACAATTGTCTTTTATTATTTGTTTTGATATGTTTAATTATATAATCAATAGAAGGAAAACCCTCTACAGTCCCAATAAATATACCAACATCTGGATAAGCTTTATTTAGTAAATATTCTAATTCAGTATATATACCATTTGCCATATATCTATTACCATGTCCCATATAAACTATAGAGGCATTTAGTTTTCTAGCTGTTTCTATATGTTCTTTTAAAGCATTTACTAATCTATCTAAGTCGTTTCTATATGGATACTTAGGACCCCATGTACCAGTAAGAGGACGTCCTACAGATATAGGTTTTTTAAAAGGCATCCACTTATCTTTTACTGTCTCAATGGAATTTATGGCACGGATATAACTTAATAGGTCTTCATATTGTTCTCCGTGACACAAATATGTAGGTTGTACTACGATAGCTGAAAATCCTTGATTCTGCAAGTCTCCAATAGTACCTAAGAGTCCTTTTACATTTAAAATCTCTGTGGGAACTTGGTGAGTTTTATTCCAACTAGGGTCTTTTAGTCTTTTTTGCCATATTCTTCTTATAATATTTGAAGTAAAGGATATAGCTATCCTAGTGTTTGGAAAACTCTCCTTTGTCTTTTCCCAAATACCAAGTAGTCCTGGTAGCCCTTCCAAAAAAGAAACACCAAACATTGCAAGGATAATGGCTGTCTTTTCTTTATTGTTGTCCTCTTCTTTCATCAGTTCCTCCTCTAAATAAAAAAGCCCTCGGACCCTAAAAATACAGACTCCGAGGGCTTTTTAGCCTATTCGGATTTATTAAGTGTTAAGACCCAGGGTCCACGCTGGTCTTAACACAAGAACAAACCATAGACCCAGGTATCCTGGCTTGTGGATCATCCTCAGACTCAAGCCTTCCCATCTCGCATAAGCGAGACAGTGGCTAAAATGTTGAGTCTTTGTCCCCACTCACAGTGGCGGGCCCGCTCCGGATTTTCACCGGATTCCCTGAAAGTCTATGGCTAAAGCTCAAAGATCAAAGGTTGTAAAAAGATATATTGCTCTATTTTGTTTTTCTTTTCAAGTCCCTGATAGAAATTTAATATCCATGTGCAATTTGTTCAGCTAATAGCTGTGAATTTAAAACGCAATCATTTAAGCTAACGCCACCTACCCAATTAGCACGTATATAAAGATGCTTATAGCCCCTTGTTATCCAAGAAAGTTTCTGTTCAATCTTTGCATGTCCAACATTGTACTGAGGGATTGACTCATGCCACCTAGAAATATTTACAAAATCAGGCCACGCCTTAAAGCCCATTATATCTTCTAACTCATCATGTACGATCTTTACTAGTTGATCATCTGGAAGTAGCCCAAGCATTGGTGCTCTTGCCCCTCCAACAAGAGTTCTTACAAGTGCATAACCGTCTGGTGCTCGATATTTAAATATACTTGAATCCCAAAGGCTTCCCAATATACGTCTATTTTCTGGACCAGGTATTAAAAATCCAAATCCATCTAGGTGTTTTCCTAAACGTTTTTCCTGGATTCCAAATGAGACTACTGCAATAGGAGGATAATATATTGCCCTTGACACTTCAGAAAGTTCACATAGAGAATCTTTAAATATTTTAGACGCTTGAGGTGCAGGGCAAGAAATTACTAAGTGAGTAGCTTCAATTTCATCATCTTTAGTTATGATCAACCATTTCTTTTTATCCCTTATAACCTTTTTAACCTCACAACCAAGCCTTAATGAGCTAGAAAGTTTTTTTCTTAGGGCATCTACAAGCTCAGACATACCATTATCAAAGGAGGTGAGTGTACCGCCGGGTCCAGCACCAGGGCCCTTTTTCCCCTTTTTTTTGGCAGCAATTTGAAGTTTTATCATAGCCCTTATAAGAGAGCCATATTCTTTTTCAAGGTGATAGATTTTAGGGAAGCAGCTTCTTAAGGATAGTTTTGATGGATCACCCGCATATATACCTGTTGCCATTGGATCAATCAGTCGTTTAAAGGCTTCTTCTCCTAAGCGGCGACAGGCAAATTCCTCTAGGGTTTCATCTCTACTAAGATCTCCTTTTGGGATAAAAGCCTCTGCTAGTACCCTTAGTTTGCCATAAAAAGAAAGTAAAGGAGAGCTTAGAAATGCTGAGCCAGAATCTGGCATTCTAACAAGTCTGCCATCCTTTACAACAAAACGCTTTCTTGATGCATCATTACTTCTTAAAGGCTTAAGCCCTAACTCCTTTGCAAGTAGAAGAGTAGAGGGCTTGTTGTCTAAGACACCATTTACCCCTGCTTCACATAAGAAGCCATCTTTATATATAGTTCTTGCCTTTCCCCCTGGGCGCAGATCTTTTTCGAATATTATCAATTCCCAGTCTGGACGAAATTTTTTTAAATACCAACAAAGAGCAAGTCCTGAAAGTCCTGCTCCAACAACCGCTACTTTAGCCATTTTGCCTCCTTAAGTTTTTGTTCTACCAGTGCAGCAAGAAAAGATATAAAATCTGGTCGCGTATTTAAAGACTCTATTCTGAAAAGTTGCGTCCCAAAGGGTTTAAGCATTTCTTTATATTCCATATCTATCTCATAAAGTGTTTCTATATGGTCTGAAACAAAGCTAATCGGCACAATCAATATCTTTTTTTTGCCCTGTTGAGCTAGCATTTTAAGGTGTTCATCTGTATAGGGCTTAAGCCATTTTACAGGACCACTTCTACTTTGGAAGCAAAGACTACCCTTTATGCCTGTTAGGCGTTCAAGTTCATAAATGGTCTTTTTTACTTCATCAGGATAGGGGTCACCCTCATCTACCATTTTTTGTGGCATGCTGTGAGCAGAATAAACAAGCTCAAAGTCATCTGCCTCAGGATCAAGCTTATATTTTTTTAAGGCTTCATTTATAAGATTTGATAAAGAAATAATATAGCCCGGAGCATCGGGCCACCTTGCAATAATTTCATAGTTAAATCCTAGTAATCCTGCTGCTTGTTTAAAATCTTGAATAGACGTCTGAGATGTAACTCTACTGTAGTGAGGATAAAGACTTAGAGCCAAAACCTTTTTTACCCCTTGTTTTTTTAGATCTTTAAGCACATCTGGGGTTCTCGGATGCCAATATCTCATACCTACGCAGCAGGTCACATCTATTGCCTTTTTTCTAAGCTGTTTTTCTAGGGCTTTAGCTTGAGCATTTGTTATAGAAAGCAAGGGGGTTTTACCCCCAATCTTTGCATAAGCCTTTTCGCTTTTGGGTGCTCTTTTTTTAGCAATCCACCATGCAATGGCAGGCTGTAACCATTTTGGCCCAAGCTCTATAATGTATCTATCTGTAAAAAGGTTAAATAGAAAGGGACGTACTGCATCTAATGAGTCCGGCCCACCCATGTTTAAAAGTATTATTGCTATCATAGGTCCATAGAAAGTTTATGTACTAGGTCTACTAAGAATTTTACTCTTTCAGCAGGAATATTAGGAAGGACTCCATGTCCGAGATTAAATATATGACTCTTTGCCTTACTTCCTGCCTTAAGAATATCTTTTACCTTTTTTTCTAATTCTTTGTCTTCTAAAAACAGGGCACAAGGATCTAGGTTCCCTTGAACAACTCTGTCTTCTCCAAGTATTTCTACCGCTTTATCTAGATCTATCCTCCAGTCTATACCAAAGACCTCACAATCTATCTGTGATATTACATGTAACAGGTGGTATGAATCCAAGGCAAAATATATACGAGGTACCCCACAAGACTTTAAATAGTCAAATATCCTTTGTACAAATGGAAGAACAAAACGTTGATATTCATCAGCATGTAGAATGCCTGCCCAAGTGTCAAACATTTGAACTGCTTGTACTCCAGCTTCAATCTGTGCACTTAAATATGAAAGTGTAACACTACAAAGTTTGTTCATAAGTTCTTTAAAGACAGTTGGATTTTCATACATAAAACGTTTTGTATAAAAAAAACTTTTTGTAGAGCCACCTTCTATCATATAAGTTGCCAGAGTAAATGGAGCTCCACTAAAACCAATAAGAGGTACCCTATCTTTTAATTCTTCTCTTAAGATTTTTATTGTCTCCAGTACAAATGGGACATCTTTTTTAGGATCAATAGACTTTAATTCACTAACTGCCTGTTTATCTCTTATGGTTGGAGATAGGACTGGGCCTTGTCCTTCAATAAATTTAAGTTCTAATCCCATTGCTTCTGCAGGGATCAGGATATCTGAAAAAAGTATTGCAGCATCTACCCCTAATACATCAACAGGTTGTACGGTAACTTTAGCTGCAAGTTCTGGAGTTTTACAAAGCGTCAAAAAATCAACTTCTCCTCTTACCTGTTGATATTCAGGAAGATACCTACCAGCTTGTCTCATAATCCATATAGGAACAGGCCTTACTTTATAACCTTTACAAGCTCTCAAAAATAAATCATTCATCCTTCTGTCTCCCCTTTTTGGTCCAGATCCTGCTGATATTTATCTAATAAAGATGAACTTTAATTCTTTTCTTCTTTTGACTTCCATCTTTTAGGTTTATAGCTACAAAATGGCTCTTCTGCTAAATAATCTCCATATACTGCATAAGCCCTTGCTCTACAGCCTCCACATACATTTATATATTCACAAGCGCCGCATCTGCCTTTATATAAAGAAAAGTCTCTTAATTCATTAAAAAGTTTACTTTTTTCCCATATTTCCTTCATGGGCTGTTCTTTTATATTCCCCCCTGCCATTGGGAAATAGCTACAAGGAAGTACGTTTCCATCAACATCTAACAAGCATATAAGTTGGCCGGCAAGACATCCCTTACTACCACCTGTAGAGAATTTGAGACTTCTTTTTTTTATCTTTGTACCTTCTTGTTTTTCAAGTTGGAGTCGTATCCTATAGTAGTGTGGGGCACAGGTAGGACGTACAAGCATATCTTGTTCATTTTTTTCCATCTGATAGTGCCATTTAAGTATCTCTTCATAATCTTCTGGAGAGATTAATTCGCTCATGATCTCTTCACCACGTCCTGTTGGCACTATCATAAAGAGATACCACGCAGTTGCCCCCAAACTTTTTGCAAGTTCATAGACCTTAGGAATCTCTTCTTGATTTCTCTTTGTAAAAGAAGAATTTATTAAAAATGGGATATCGTGCTCCTTAAATAATTTGGCTGCATTTATGCTACCCTCAAAGGCACCGGGTTGCTGTCTAAAATCATCATGAACTGAAGCAGTAGAGCCATCAAGGCTTATAGAGACCATTTTTATACCAGAGTCTTTTATGTTTTGGCATATCTCTTTTGTAACAAGTGTGCCATTTGTAGCTAGACACATTCTTAGTCCTTTTGAGGTACCATAATCTGCAATGTCAAAGACATCTTTTCTTAAAAGAGGCTCTCCTCCAGAAAGCACAACTACTGGCTTTGCAAAGGATGAAATATCATCCAATATTCTATAGGCCTCTTGCAGAGAAAAATCTGGATGATCTTTTACCTCTAGTTCAGAAGAGGAACGACAGTGTACACAATGTAAATTGCAACGTCTTGTAATCTCCCAAGCCATCCATTTTAGTTCAAATTTCATAATTAAACCCTACCATTACATTAAAAATTGTACCAATTAATAATTTAACCTTGTATTACTAGCAAGCTATTTTAGCAATATTTATTGCAATATTTTTAAAAATATTTCTAAGGTTTTTGTCAAAAAAATGACTCTTATGCACTACAACTGCTATCTTCTTTAAGCATTTGGGATATCAATTCTTACAATATCTTTGTTTATTTTAGCATTTATCTTGCTCTTGGCACAAGCATTGCTCCAAGACAAAAGGCGTGAGGACCAGGATCGTTTTAAAGACATTTATCATAATTCTAGTAGTGATGATAGCAAATGCAGGGGTTTGCTTGTCTTCTAGAAGTAAGGCTGTGTTAAAGAATAAAAAAGAAAGAAGGGAACGATTATTAAAAAAGTTTAAGGAAATAAAACCTGCAACTAGGAAGGAATTAGAACAGCTCTATCTCACTACTATACCCTATGAAATAAGAAAGGATATAAAAAACTATAAGTGGCAAAATGCCTTAGATGCACTTGATGATCTTTTAGAGCATGAACAAGACCTTTCTCCTCATGCAAGACAGATGGTAGATCTTGTTAGACTAAGGTGTCTTATGCATCTAGCAGATGCGGGGAAACAGGATTATTGGGAAGTAATTCAAGCTCTTAGGAGACATCTATATTTATATCCTCACAGTCCTTATAAGCCTTGGATCTACTTAAGCCTTGGAAAGTGTTATAGGAAAGAGGGCTTTTATCCTGAGGCCCTTGCTTATGATAAGATGGTAGTTGAGGAGTTTAAGAACTCTCCTCAAGCTCCTAAAGCAATGATAGAGGCTGCAAGGGTTCTTAGGACACAACATAAATATCAAAAGGCCCTTTATTGGCTTAAGAGACTAATACGTCAATATCCTGACACTAAGTCAGCGGATTTGGCAAGGCTTGTACTTGCGCAATTAGCCCTTGAATCAAACGATATAAAGAGGGCAAAGGTACTTGTGGAACAGATAAAAAAGACAGATCCCAATATTTATATAGATCTACCCAAGCTTTTATTGGTAGAAGGGGAAATATTAGCAAAACAAGGCAAATATAAAGAGGCGAGAAAAAGATGGCTTCATTATCTTAATCTTCAAACAAGCTCATCTACTCAAGCTAAGGTTTGGTTTTTTATAGCTGAGTCCTTAAAAAGGGAGCACTTTTATTTAAAAGCTCGTAAATACTATGTCTTAATTAAACAAGAATACCCAGATAGTAAGTATGCATTGTTCTCAAAATTTAGGCTTGCCCAATTACAAGAGATAGAACAACAGAGTTTAAGTAAATACGTAAATAATATAAAACCTTGGGAGCCAGCTGCAGATACTATATTAGTATTAAAAACTATTATTAATCAATATCCTAATAGCAAAATAGCACAAGAAGCTGAAATAACACTTATGAGATATGACTTAATGTTAAAAGATGCTTTTGATATATTAAAACAAGCTAAAAATTTTATAAAACTATATCCTAATAGTAGATTTACTGATAATGTAACTAAATATGTAAAAATTGCATGTAATAAACTACTAAATCAACATTTAGATATAGAAACTATTAAAAAAATAGTAATTTTTGGTAGAGATTTTGTTGGATTATATCCAAAGTCACCATTTACAACAGATATTAAAAACTTAACTAGTAATTTATGGATCAAATGGATTAGATATTGTCTAAATAAAAAAGAGTATCTTAAAGCTTTTAAACAAGAATCTATATATTTAAATACTTTTTTACCAGATAATTATGTAAATACTATAAAAAATTTAACAAGAAAAACTATTGCCTATATAAATGAAGAATTTATATCTAAAGATAAACCAATTAATCTACTAAATTTTTATTATATATATCTCAATACTATTAAACAAATTAATGCAAAAGAAGAAAATTTTTATATAGCTATTTCATGGAAAAAGTTAGGCTGTTTAGATGCTGCATTAAGATATTTCTATATGGCATATAAAGCAAATATACAAAATAAAAATTTAAAAAATAGATTATTTATCTCTTGGATATATACAGCTCTAATGACTAATGATTTTAATAGTGTTGCTGCTATTTTAACATTGTATCGATTAAATAATAAAAATTGGTTTGATAATCCTAAAATCATTCTAGCTTATGCTAAACTTATGCAATATAATAAAAACTGGCAGAATATTATAGATAGATGTTTACCTAATTTACCTTCTGTGAGAGATATATCTATTAAAAAAGAGTTAGTATACGTATGTGAAAAGGCACTTTTAGAAACTAAAAACTTTAACAAATTTAATCAAATTTTTAAAGATTATAAGACATTTTTAAATAACAAAATAAAAACTAATCTACTTAAACAAGTAGCACAAAAAGAATTATCTCTTGGATTGATAGATCAAGCTATTAATCATCTAAAAAAAGCTATTAATATAGAACCAAACGATCTAGCTCTTATATGGCTATATACTATTGCACTTAATAAAGCTGGTAAGTTTAAATTGGCTCTAAAGGAAGCTAAATTACTTGCTACTTCTAAAGATAGCTTCTGGGCGTCTGTAGGTTCAGCATTGGTATCAAATATATCTTTCTGGCAGGGACCAGCTGGTTCACTTAAGACTAAAACTTATGCTTTTAAATAGTAAATTTACTATCTAAAGGATGTAGATATAAATGTCAAATATTAAATTAAGAGATAAAAAAATTATTATAGGAGCGATAGATACTAAACATAGATTATTTATTAAAGATATTTTATCAGAAGAATTTGAAAACTTAACTCTAATTCCTGATATAAATCTATTGTCAGAAATAATAACTAGAAATGAACACCAACTTGCTATATGTGTACATGATAATAACAAATTTAATATAATTAAATTATTACAAAATATACAAACTAATAATATAAAGACACAATTTCTAGTATTAGGGAATCCTGGTACTATTGAAGAAGCTACAAATGTTATGAAACTTGGTGCTAGAGATTTTATTCCATATCCATGGCAAAAAGAGGTTATCTTAACATCAGTTAAAAATATATTAACTGATACAAAAAGACATATCGTAGATCTAAAGAATGATAATAATTCTATCAAAGTTAAATATTTAGAAAAACAATATGACATCGTAACAGTAAGTCCTGTTATGCAACAACTGTTAAAAAAGGCAAAAAGTGTAGCAAAAAGTAAAGCCAGTGTATTAATTCAAGGGGAAAGTGGTACTGGTAAGGAGTTACTTGCACGCTACATTCATAAGGAAAGTGATAGGGCTTGTGGACCATTTGTGGCAGTAAATTGTGCGGCTTTACCTGAAACACTTCTTGAAAGTGAGTTGTTTGGACATGAAAAAGGGGCATTTTCTGGAGCTATTTCTAGAAGACTAGGAAAGTTTGAACTTGCCAATCATGGGACTATTTTACTTGATGAGATTACAGAGATGCAGCCTTCCCTTCAAGCAAAGCTGTTAAGAGTACTTCAAGAATCTGAGATAGATAGACTTGGTGGACAAACTCCAATACCAATAGATGTAAGAGTTATTGCAACAACAAATAGAGATATAAAACAGGTGGTTTCAGAGGGTAATTTTAGAGAAGATTTGTACTTTAGGTTAAATGTGATTCCACTTAGGATACCTCCCTTAAGGGCTCGTGTTGAAGATATAGAGGTATTAGCTAAATACTTCTGTTCGTATTTTTGTAAACAATATAGTCGAAATCTTGACTTTGCTCCAGGTGTAGTTGAAACCCTAAAGACATGGGCTTGGCCAGGAAATGTACGGGAACTCCGAAACGTAATAGAAAGAGGGGTTCTTCTGGCACAGGGATCGCATATTACACTTAAAGATTTAACCGATGATGAACAGGGCTATATACCAATGGGTACACCTGTTATAAGTGACCAAATTATGACGCTTGATGAAATGGAAAAATTTATGATTAAAAAGGCGCTTGGACAGACAAATGGTAATAGAACCCATGCTGCCAAGCTCCTTGGAATAAGTGTTAGAACTTTAAGAAATAAATTGGCAGAGTTTAGGCGTCAAGGAATTGTCCTTTAATAAGGGGGGAAAAACATGCAGCTTTTTGGGAAAACATTTCAGATCATAGAAAAGGCCTTAAATCTAAGGAGTAAGAAGGCTGCGGTCATAACCTCCAATTTAGTAAATATTGATACTCCAGGATACAAAGCAAAAGACCTCCCATTTAAAAAGATTATGGAACAATATCTAGGTACTTCATCTAGTGGATTAAAAATGGAAAAGACAGAACCCGGACATATAGATGCAACAGGTAAACTTTATTCCTGTAACCCAAAAAGAGCCGCTTTAGATACTGCAGCACAGCTTATGACAACCAATCCAATGCATTATCAATTTGGTATAGAAGATAACAATTCCAGACTAATAGAGGTGTCTAAAGAAAGAGGCACTCCTAACAATACCGATTTAGATTTAGAGATGGCAAAACTTGCAAAAAACAACCTAGAATATCAAGCAACAGTACAAGCATTAATAAAAGAATTTGAAATGCTAAAAAATGCTATTGAAGGAGGTAAATAAATGAACCTTCTAACTGCTATAGATATAAGTGCAACAGGGATAGCTGCACAGCGTACAAGGATAAACATTGCTTCTATGAATCTTGCTAATGCAGATGTTACAAAGACCATTGATGGGGGTCCATATAGGGCTAAAAGCGTAGTTTTTGAAGCAGTACCCCTTAGCACAGTTGATCCTGATGTATCTGAGAGTATTGGTTCTTTTCAGGATCAATTAGATGAACAAACACAAAGACTTTCTGTAGTAAAAGTTGCAAAAATTGTAAATGATCCTGGTCCACCATTTAAAGAGGTATATGATCCTGACAATCCAGAGGCAGATTCTAGAGGTATGGTTAAATTGCCAAATGTCAATGTGATAGAACAGATGGTTGATATCATGGAGGCTGCTAGAGCATACGAAGCCAATATAACAGCAATGAATACTGCAAAATCAATGGCTCTAAAGTCATTAGATATTGCTAGGTAGGAGTAAAATATGAGTAGTATAAATTTAACAAATAACACAAACAATATAACTAATATATCAAATAATCAAATTAATAGAGAGAATAATTCAAATAAGATTACAAAAACAAATGATACATTTATGAAAATACTAGAAAGTGGTATTAAAGAAGTTAATAATCAAGAACTAAAAGCTAATAAATTAGTTCAACAGTTGGCTGCAGGCCAAAATGATAATATAGCAGGTACTATGATTGCACTTGAAAAGGCTGATATATCAATGAGATTGTTAATACAGGTACGCAATAAAGTAATAAATGCCTATCAAGAGATCATGAGGATACAACTTTAAATATTAGGAGACCAAAATGGCGCAAACTAAAGATGCGCTGAACCAAATTAAAGATTTATATAATAATCTTACTAAAGAACAACGTATTATTACTGCTATAGTTATAGCAGTAAGTTTAATAGGCTTTGGTTTACTGTTTTATATTACTAATAGACCTACTTATAAGGTGTTATATACTGATCTTTCTGATCAAGCAGCAGGTGATGTAGTAAATTGGCTTAAAAAACATGATATTCCATATAAACTAGAGCAGGGTGGCTCTACTATAGAAGTACCCTCTGATAAGGTCTATTCTGTAAGGCTTGAGTTAGCAAGTGCGGGACTTCCAAAGAATGGAACAGTAGGTTTTGAGATATTTGATCATCAAGGACTTGGTACTACAGATTTTGTTGAACACGTAAATTATCAAAGGGCCCTTCAAGGTGAACTTGAACGAACTATAGAGGAGTATCCTGAAGTAGAAGATGCCAGAGTTCATATTGCAATGCCTAAACAGTCACTTTTTATAACACATAGTCCTCAACCAAAGGCATCTGTTGTTTTAAAGTTAAAACCGGGTTACCACTTAGATGTTAATCAATTAAAAGGAATAGTCTATTTGGTAGCTAGTGCTGTACCAAAACTTAGCACTAAAAATGTAACGGTTGTAGATACTACTGGGGATATCCTGTATCAACAGGGTCTAGTATCTAATAATTCATTATCTAAGCTTACTCAAGCTCAAATTGAATATCAACGTCAAATAGAAAATTACTATAAACAAAAGATACAAAGTATGTTAGATGAAGCGTTAGGTCCAGGAGAAGCAATAGCTAGAGTATCTGCTGATATAGATTTTGACAAAATAGATATTAGTGAAGATAGATATGACCCAGATAATGTAGCTATAAGAAGTCAACAAAAGATACTTGAAACTATAAAAAATCCAACAACAGGTGGAATACCTGGTGTTAAAGGGGGACTTGCAAATAAACTACAAGGTAATGTTAATCAAGCATCAAATAGTACCATAAAACAAAAGGAAGAAACTACAACTAACTATGAGATTACTGAGATTAAAAAACAGATAAATGGTTCAATAGGAAAAATTAAACGTTTAAGCGTAGCAGTATTAGTAGATGGTACATACAAAATAAAAAATGGTAAGAAAGTATATGTGCCCAGAAGTGCTGAGGAGATGGCCGCATTAAAAAACATTGTAAAGGCAGCAATGGGTTATTCAGAAGATAGAGGAGATGAATTAAGCGTAGTAAATGTACCATTTAATATTACTACAACTAAACCTAGTAAAATGGCAAGAGCTATAGCTATAGGATCAAAACTTATAAGACCATTAACCAATTTAGTATTAGCTTTGCTCTTTATATTCCTTATATTAAGGCCGCTTCTTAAACGCTATGTATTTAAACCAGAAGAATCTGAGACAGCTTTACCAGGGGCAGAAGGAGCAGAAGCAGGGGTAGAGGCAATAGAAGGTGCAATTGGAGAGGAAGAGGCTCTTCCTCATGCTCCTGCATTTGAACCTCTTCCAAATGTACATGAAGAACTAAGAAATGTAGCAAATGATTATCCTGAGAGGGCTGCTGCCCTTATAAAGATTTGGCTTAGGGAGAAGATCGACGATGGCTCAGAATCCACAAATTCCTAGCGAAGTAGATTTAAGGGATCCCAAGGGGCCCTATAAGGCAGCAATATTTCTCTTAGCTATGGGGGAGGCATTTACTGCTGAGGTCTTTAAGTATCTTAAAGAAGAAGAGGTAAGGCAAGTATCTGCTCTTATGGCCCAGATTCAAAACATCCCAGGTGAGGCTGTAGAGAAAGTCCTTAAGGAAGTAAGAGAAAAGATGAGCATTGTTCAAGGTGAGATGGCTGTACCTGTGGAAGATTTTTTAAAAAAGGTATTGTTTTCTTCTATGCCAGAGGAGCAGGCCAAAAAGATTTATGAAGAAATAATGAGCCAACTTCATCCTTCTACATTTCAAAAGCTGTCTAATCTTGAACCTAAAGTTATAGTTAATTTTTTAAGAAATGAACATCCTCAAACCATAGCTGTTATTTTAGCACATCTTGCTCCAGAGCTTGCAGCACAAATACTTTCAGAGCTGCCAGATAGATTACAGGCAGAAGTAATGCTTAGGATTGCTCATCTTGAAAAGATAAGACCAGAAATTGTAGCAGAAATAGATAAGGTACTAGAAGAAGAATTGTTCTCTGTTGAAATGAGTGATGCAAAGAAAGTGGGTGGAGCAGAAAAGGTTGCAGAGATATTAAATAATGTAGACAGAAATCTTGAAGAGACATTGCTTGAACAAATTGAACAAAGTGCCGCAGATCTTGCAGAAGAGATTAGAAAGTTGATGTTTAAGTTTGAAGATCTCTTGCAGGTTGATGATTCTGCAATCGTTGCGCTTCTTAAAGAAATTAGTACTGAAGAGCTTAAACTTGCTCTTAAAGCCGCTCCACCAGAATTACAAGAAAAATTCTTTAAGAATATGTCTGAAAGAGCTGCCCAGATGCTCAAAGAAGACCTTGAGGTCATGGGACCTGTAAGACTAAAAGATGTTGAACAAGCTCAGCAGGCAATTATAAAAGTTGCTAAACGCTTAGAGAGTGAAGGTAAAATAGTACTTGGTGGAAAAGGAGGAGACGACGTCTTTGTCTAGTATTATCAAGTCTTCAGAAAAAAAAGAGGTTTCTATTTATAGTCTTAGCATTAAGGATGATGCTCAAAATAGAAAAGAAAAACTAGATACTATTTCATCTACAAAGGACAAAGATGCTAAGTTTTCAGCACTATTAGATCTTGTGCCAGAAGATTTCATAAAAAAAATAAAAGAACAAAATAGCAAAAAAACATCTAAAGATACTAAGGATAAGGAGAATGCTTCATCTTTACTTGCTGTTTCACTATTAGAAAAGGCCAAGAAAGAAGCTGACAAGATAGTAGCTTGTGCCAGAAAAGAAGCTGAATCTTTAAAGAAAGAGGCTGAAAAACTTATTGCTGAGAGCAAAAAAAAGGCTCAAGAGCTAGAAAGTGAGGCCTATGAGAAGGGTTTTTCTCAAGGGAAAAAGGATGGAGAAGAGTTTGGACGAAAACAATTTGAGGCAATGACAAATAGACTTAAGAGGTTGATCTTAAACTTACAAGAACAGGGGAATAAGATATCTAAAAAATATGAGTCTCAAATTATAAATTTATGTATGTTGGTTGCTTCAAGGGTAATTAAGCATGAGATTGAAACTAATCCTGATGTTATATTAGCCGTGGTTAAAGATGCATTATCTCATGTAGTTGAAGGAACAACCCTGACTTTACATTTAAACCCAATAGATGCCGAATTAATTGAAGAAAGATTTAAAGATGAATTGACTGCTCCGGGTAAACACAGGATCAAGATAAACTCAGATCCCAAGATAGAACGAGGTGGTTGCTTACTTGAAACAGAGTTTGGATTAATCGATGCAACAACAAAAACACGATTAAATACTATCATAAGCTCTATTGATAATATCTTAAAGCAAAATACAGGATATAAATTAGAGATAGACACTATTGAAGATGGAAAATCTTAATATTGATATAAAATTAACAGAGATAGATTTTGATCTTTATAAGAATGCTATTGAACATGTACAGGATATACGTTCATGTGGAATAGTAAAGCAGGTTATAGGGATGGTGCTTGAAGGTAAAGGTCCTGCAGTTGCTGTAGGAGGGATGTGTAAGGTCGAACTAAAATCTGGTAAACCCTCTATTGATGCCGAAGTAGTTGGTTTTAAAGATAATCATATATTGCTTATGCCCCTTGGTGAGATGAGGGGGATTGAGCCAGGAGCAAAGATATGGGTTAGTGAAGAAAGCGCACGTGTTGCAGTAGGTCCCAATCTTTTAGGACGTATCTTAGATGGATTAGGAAATCCAATAGATAATAAGCCCCCGATATCTGCTCAAACATTTTATCCTCTATATGCTGAGCCTCTCAATCCTATGAAAAGGCCGCGTATAGATACACCTATTGATGTTGGGATACGAGCTATAAATGCATGTATTACACTTGGTAAAGGGCAAAGAATTGGCATTATGGCAGGTTCTGGAGTTGGTAAGAGTACCCTTCTTGGTATGATTGCAAGGCATACTGCTGCAGATGTATCTGTTATCGCACTAATTGGAGAACGAGGTAGAGAGCTTAGAGATTTTATAGAAAGAGATCTAGGACCAGAAGGACTAAGAAGATCTGTTGTGGTAGTGGCTACTTCTGATCAACCTCCTCTTGTAAGACTAAGAGGGGCATATCTTGCAACCGCTATTGCAGAATATTTTAGGGATCAGGGAAAGGACGTCATATTGATGATGGATTCTGTTACTAGATTTGCAATGGCATATAGAGAGGTAGGGCTTTCTATAGGAGAGCCTCCAACCTCTAGAGGGTATACTCCTTCTGTATTTGCACAACTTCCAAGGCTTCTTGAACGAGCAGGACGTAATGAAAGGGGCAGTATTACAGGTATTTATACTGTTTTAGTCGAAGGCGATGATATGAATGAGCCCATTGCAGATGCTATTAGATCTATAGTAGATGGACATATTGTTTTAAGGCGGGAATTAGCACATGAAGGACACTATCCTGCAATAGATATTCTTTCTAGTGTAAGCAGGGTAATAAGAGATATAGCAAAACCAGGACAGCTCCAGGCATATCAAAAGCTTGTTAAGGTTTTATCTACTTATAAAAGGGCAGAAGACCTAATAAATATTGGAGCATATACAAAAGGAAGTAATCCCGATATAGACTATGCAATAGAAAAAATAGATAAGGTAAAGGAGTTTTTAAGACAAGATGTAGATGAAGCCTCTCCGCTTGATGTAAGTATAAGCAGGTTGATTGAACTATTCCAATAGTAAGTGAGGTTAAATCGTGGCCTTTAACTTTAGACTTGAGGCCTTATTAAGGCTTAGAAAGAGTCTTAAGGAACAAGCAGAACAAGAACTTGCAAGATGGATAAGGCGTAGAGAAAATGTTATAAATATAATAAGACAACTAAAATCTGATATAGAAACAGAGAGACATAAATTAAATGTTAACATATCTAATGGAATTAAAGCTAGTGAATATCAACAGCAGGTTGAATATATAGATTTATTATTTAGGAAATTAACTTATAGAACAGAGCAACTTAAATCAATAGAAGATAATCTTATAAAAGCAAGGCAATTATTAAAAGAAAGGCATATGGAGCTTCAAGTAGTAGAAAAATTAAAAGAAAAGGCTTATGACAAATATTTATTTGAAGAGTTTCAAAAAGAACAAAAAGAGGCGGACGAACTAGCAACTATAAAATATATCTCTAAACAGCAAGCTGATATATCATGAAACTAAAAAAGATATCTATTTATAACATAAAATTTTTGCTTTTTTTATTGGCTTTTATATTGGGGATGAAGTTTTTGATAAGCTTACTAGTATTAATTCCTGACTTTCATGGATACTGCGTTCAGGCTTTAGCACAATCTAGTTCCAAAAGTTTAGGTGTTAACAAACAGTCATTTAATAGTAATTCTACAGATAATTCTTTAAACGTTGCACCTCAAGTTCTTGAAATACTTGAAGCCACACTTAGGAATAATAAAGATGAACAGATGGAGTTAGAGAAGAAAAAGGAACAGCTATTAGCGGTGAAAGACGATATTGAGGCAAGGATTAAAGAACTTAAACGTCTACAGTCTATACTTGCATCTCCATCTAAAAAGGCTCAAAAGGAAAATATGGCAAGATTTGAACACCTTGTGTCTGTATATAGTGCAATGGATCCGCAAAAGGCTGCATTACTTTTGGATAAACTAGATGATAACACAGTAGCTCAGATATTTGCTATTATGAAAAGTAGAAAAGTAGCAAGAATTTTAGCCTTAATGAAGCCAGATAAAGCAGCAAGAATAAGTGCTATCTTGTCTCAAAAAAAGATAAGTATGGCAAAATAATATTTTTAATCTGGTAAATTCTTACTCTGCTCTACTTAATGGTGGTTCCATATATCTATGTAATTCTCATCCTCGTCTATCCTCAAAGAGTATTGCTATCTAGCTGTAGGATAATAACCAGTCCTTATATCTGTCTTTGGAAATGCTACCTCTATCGCTCTTTCTAACCCCTTTATATCCAAAACGAAAACTTCCTTTACTCCTCACTAATAACTCAAGCCAAAAGCAGCTAGATTTCCATATCATTCACCCAAAATCCTTAACTCCCCTTGTTTACCTCAAACATAGATCTCCTTTTCATCTATCAAGCCCCATTATCTTATAAAATACAAGTCAATCAAGACTAGGGCTTTTCACTTTCTTTATGGCTCTTACTTTGCTTTTTATTTCTAATATTCTTGCCTATATTCTTTTTACCCAATTGGTTCTATTCTACCTCTAATTTCCGTAAGTTATTTTCTCATGTCACTTTGTATATCTTATCCCTGATAACCATAAAAAACTATGTGGACTGGAGTGTTATTCCTAAAGTTGGGGCATAAGTTATCCCTTTATACACGCTAAAGGTCTTAGACGAATTACCTTTTTGGCAAGTCCAGCTTCATGAGTAGCGTTTACTACTTGTGTAACATCTTTATATGCATCAGGAGCTTCTTCTGCTGCCCCTCTCTTACTAGCACACATAACTAATATACCCTTTGCTGCCAGTTTATTAATAACTTCTTTGCCTTTCCACCTCTTTAATGCTTGGCGTCTGCTCATTGATCTACCTGCTCCATGACAGGCAGAACTAAAACTAAGAGACTCAGATGTATCTAGCCCCACTAAAATATATGAATATGTTCCCATTGTGCCACCAATTAAAACAGGTTGTCCCACAGTACTTAACATAGGAGGAAGCCCTTTTTGACGAGGTCCAAATGCCCTAGTTGCTCCTTTTCTATGAACAAAAAGCTCTTTTTCTTTACCATCTATTATATGACGTTCTACTTTGCAAGTATTATGGCTTACATCATATAGGGTTCTTATTGCTGCATTTTCAAAAAACTCATAAAAGACCTGTCTTGTTAAATGTGCAATAACTTGTCTATTGGCAAGAGCACAGTTTATACCACAACACATTGCCTTAAAGTATCTTTGACCTTCTGGAGAATAAATTGGGGCACATACAAGCTCTTTTTCTCTTATTGGAATGTTGTATTTTTGAGATGCCTTTGCAAAAACAGATAGATAATCTGTACCAATTTGATGTCCTAATGCTCTTGATCCACAATGTATAGAAATAACAATCTGATTAAGTTCTAAGCCAATAGCTTTAGCTGAATCTTTACAAAATATTGCATCTACATATTGAATCTCTAAATAATGGTTACCTGAACCTAGAGTACCTACCTGTCTCGCCTGCCTTTCTTTGGCCGTTTTTGAAACACAGCTTGGATCTGCATCTTTTACAAAACCTTTATCTTCAATATATTCTAAGTCCTCCTTTAATCCATAACCACGTTCAACCGCCCATTTTGCCCCTGCTACAAGAACTTCATCAAGTTTTGATGGAGAGAGTTTAATTTTCCCTTCTGAGCCTACTCCAGCAGGTACTCTTTTATAAAGAGCCTCTATTAATTTTTTAAGCTTTGGCCTTACATCTTCAATAAATAATCCAGTAATCATTGTACGAACACCACACGATATATCATAACCAACACCACCAACAGAGATAATTCCTCCTTTGTCTGGATCAAATGCAGCAACACCTCCAATAGGAAATCCATAACCCCAATGTGCATCTGGCATCGCCATAGATGCCCTTACAATACCTGGTAAGCACGCAACATTTATAAGTTGTTCTTTGACCTTGTCATCCATATCTAAAATAAGGGCATCATCTGCAAATATCCATGCAGGTACATTCATGGCATCAGTCTTTGGTATTTCATAATGACAAGGTCCTATCTTTTTTAGTCCTTTTATGTTCACAAATAATGCTCCTTTTTAAGCTTAATGTCTTTTAAACATCAACTACACACTGGGCGATCCAGTGACTATTTTCTTTTTTAACCTTTAGTTCACAATACGTAGCAGCTTTTACCTCTAGTCCATCAAGACAAATATCTTCTGTAAGAGGAATGCCCTTAGCTTTAGCAAAACAAGTTAATTTAACCTTATTAATTGTTATATCAAAATCAAAAAAAACTAGTCTTAAAAGATCAGATTTTGAAATAAGAGTGTTTAAAAACTCAACAAAGAGATACTCAATATCTATTGCACTACACTTAAATGTAACCTCTTTTGTCTGAAAAGATTTAATATCCTTATCTGTTATCTTTTGGATATTGGGATACATTAAAGAAAAAAGGGCAGTTGCTGCCATCTTAAATGCCTCCTCAAGATTGCTACCAATCCCCCTTATACCAATATCTGCACCATGATCAAAAATCTCCCAATATCCCATATCAGCCCTCTTTATTTAGTCCCCATTCTATCCAACCCCAGATAGAAAGAGCAGTAAAAATTACAAACAAAGCAGCCTGAGCATAGATCTTATAATAAATATCTACAAGAACCCACCCCATATTGGCAACAGTATAGACAGCAAAACAGATTCGCTTCTTTTTAACATTTAATACCGCTCCCAATATACTAAGAGCTGTTAGCAACCATGTGATTATCTCTTTTAAGTTTAAGTTCATATAATACTTAAAACTTAGATTTATAAAAAAGTCCAATAATAAAGTAAAAAAGATTTGACAAAATAAAAATATTTTGGTATTTTAATACTTAAATAATAAAAATATTTTGTTTAATATTTTTTTATATAAAACAGATAAGAAAAATAACAAAAGGTGCAAATGTTTTAAACAATAACCTTTAACTAAATAGGAGGAGCAAATGTTTTGTTTCCAATGTCAAGAAACTGCTAAAAACACAGGATGTACTATTAAAGGAGTTTGTGGTAAACCTGAGAGAACTGCAAATCTTCAAGATCTCTTAATCTTTGTCTTAAAGGGTATTTCTGTATATGGGGAAAAGTTAAAAGAGCTTGGAATGCCAGACAGAAGCAACGATGACTTTATTGCACAAGGACTATTTTCAACTATAACAAATGCCAATTGGGACGATAATCGTTTTATCTCTATGATAAAAGAAGGCTTAAATCGAAGAGATCAGCTAAAAGACAAATTCTTAAAGGCATATCGAGAAAAATACGGTAAAGACTTTGATGAACCTCTTCCAGATGCTGCTACTTGGTCACAAACAGACCCTAAAGCCTTTGAAGAAAAGGCAAAAACTGTAGGCGTACTCTCAACAGAAGATGAAGATAAAAGATCTTTAAGAGAGTTACTTGTAATTGGCTTAAAAGGCATAGCTGCATATGCAGAACATGCATCTGTATTAGGGTTTCATGATGATAATGTAAGTGATTTTATTATTGAAGCCCTTGCCTCTACAACTAAAGATTTATCCATAGATGAAATGTTTAATATGGTTATGAAGGCAGGGGAAATAGCTGTTTCTACAATGGCCCTATTAGATAAGGCAAATACCTCACACTATGGCCATCCAGAAATTACTGAAGTAAACATTGGAGTGCGTAATAACCCTGCAATCTTGATATCTGGACATGACCTTAAAGACTTAGAGGAACTTTTAGAACAAACTAAAGGTACTGGCATAGATGTATATACTCATGGTGAGATGCTCCCTGCAAACTATTATCCAGCCTTTAAAAAATACGACCATTTTGTAGGTAACTATGGTAGCTCTTGGTGGCATCAAAATAAGGAATTTGAAGCCTTTAATGGACCTATTTTACTTACTACAAACTGCTTAGTACCACTTAAAAAAGACAATACCTATCTAGATAGACTTTTTACTACAGGAGCGGTTGGATATGAGGGAGCAGTTCATATACAGGATCGTCCTAAAGGTGGAGTCAAAGATTTTTCTCCTATCATAGAAAGAGCAAAAAGTTGCCCTCCACCAACTGAATTAGAACGTGGTAAGATTATAGGTGGTTTTGCACATAATCAGGTACTTGCTTTAGCAGATAAGATTATAGATGCAGTTAAGTCTGGAGCAATTAAACGCTTTATAGTAATGGCAGGATGTGATGGAAGGCACAAGACAAGGAGTTATTATACTGAAGTTGCTAAAAAACTTCCTAAAGATACTGTCATATTAACCGCAGGATGTGCCAAATATAGATATAATAAGCTAGACTTAGGTGATATTGGAGGTATCCCAAGAATACTTGATGCTGGTCAATGTAATGACTGCTATTCTTTAGCAGTTATTGCTCTTAAACTAAAAGAGGCATTTGGACTAGATGATATCAATGATCTACCAATCTCTTATGATATTGCATGGTATGAACAAAAGGCAGTAGCCGTGTTACTTGCTCTTTTATATTTAGGAGTAAAAGGGATTAGGTTAGGACCTACTCTTCCTGCATTTTTATCTCCTAATGTAGCAAAGGTCTTGGTAGAAAAATTTAATATTAAACCAATAAGTACAGTTGAAGAAGACATTGCTGCTATGATGAAGGGTGAATAATTTTAAAAAGCCCTCTTAGATTAAAATTCAATACATCTAAGAGGGCTTATTTTTTCATTAAAGAATTGTCTCTGGATCCACATCTAGCTCTATCCTTATATTCTTATTCACCTTTTCAATATCTGGTAAAAGCTCTTTAATAAAATTATAAAGAACCTTTAAAGATTTTGCTTTTAACATTATGTTCCATCTATACGCCCTTTTTAAACGAACAATTGCACATGGAGCAGGACCTAATATTATAAGATCAGCAGAACTTAACTTTTGTTTTTCAAAAATATTATCACAGAAATTTCTTATATTATAGGAAGTCTCCTCAACTATTTTTTCATCTTTACCAGTAATTCGTATGTTTATAATACGTACAAAAGGAGGATATAAAAATTTCTCCCTACGCATTATCTCTTCTTTATAAAAAGAAAGATAATCATGCTTAATAACAGCCTCTAATACGTAATTTTTAGGTAAACTTGTCTGTATTATAACCTTACCTGATAAGTCCCTTCTGCCTGCCCTTCCTGAAGCCTGTGAGAGTAACTGAAACGTTCTTTCTGCTGCATTAAATTCTGGAAAATTAAGAGAATGATCTGCAAATAAGACCCCAACAAGACAAAGTGCAGGAAAATCATGTCCCTTTGTAATCATTTGTGTCCCCACAATGATATCAACTTTATGCTCATATATTTGTCTTACAACTTGATCCAATAGCTTAGGAGTCACCGTGTCTCTATCAAACCTCAAAATCTTTGCACTTTGAAATAAATTTCTTATGTCTTTTGTGATACGCTCAGTACCCCATCCATAAGCCTTTATGGCACTACCTTTACACTTAGGACAAATTGGGGGGGCAGGTAGCTCAAAGCCACAATAATGACATATAAGTCGCTCACTATCTTCTGCTTTATGCCAAGTAAGAGATACTTCACAATTTTTACACTTAAAGACATATCCACATTCAGAACAAAATACATAGGGTGCAAATCCTCTTCGGTTTAAAAAGAGCATTACCTGTTGATCATTAGATAGAGATTTTTCTATTTCTTTATAAAGCTTTTGTGATAACCATAAAGGAAGCTTTTTTTTCTTTTTTGAGCTAAAGGATTCTTCTTTTAATGCCCTTGCCCTTTTTTTATCTACAAGTTCAATTACTGGTAACTTAGTTCCTGTTGGTCTGGATTTTAGTGTAAGAAGTTTATATTTTCCAATAGTTGTATTATAGAAACTTGTTATTGATGGAGTTGCACTTCCTAATACAACTGTAGCATTAGACATTTTTGCCCTTAATACTGCAACATCTCTCGCATTATACTTAAGTCGCTCTTGCTGTTTATAAGACCTATCATGTTCTTCATCTACAATTATTAATCCAAGCCTAGAAACAGGAGCACAAACTGCAGAACGTGTTCCAATTACAAGTCGTCTCTCACCAACTCTAACCTTGTACCATTGCTCAAGACGCTCTGCCTCTGTAAGTCCACTATGAAGTACTGCAAGCTCATCTTTAAATTTGGAGGCAAAACGATTTATAAGTTGGGAAGTCATTGCAATCTCTGGAACCAACACCAAAGAGCCTCTAAGTTGTGATAAACACTGTTCTACAGCCCTAATGTATACTTCTGTCTTTCCACTTCCTGTTACCCCAAACAATAAAAAAGGAGAAAAGGTCTCAGAATTAATTGCCTTTTTTATGCTCAAGAGGGCACAATCTTGCTCTTTACTGAGTGTGATTTTATTGGATTTCTCCCAAGATATTGCTTCAAAAACCCTCTTAGGTCCTTTAGATAATCCTCGTTCTACTTTTGCAATCTTTTTTTTAGATTTAGGCAATAGTCCTGCTGGTAATAGCTCAGAGACTACTAATCCAATAGGATAGTAATAATATGCTGAGATCCATTCAAAGATAGGTTTTAACTCTGGTGGTACTATCGGGTATTCATCTACCACATCTATTACATCTTTTATTTCGTTAGAGTCCTTAGATGGGCAAATAAGCTCTGAGTCTTTACTCCAAACAATACCTATAGCCCTTCTATTTTTTACAGGAACAATAACCCTCTTACCCCAACAAATTTTATGAGATAATGAAGAAGGGACTCTATAGGTAAGAGGGCTCTTTATAGGAAGCGGTAAAATGACCTCTACAAAGAGCCCTGCTTGAAATGCATTTTTACCCTGAGACATTTATTTAATATATGGCTTTATAAGATCAATTAGATATTTTTTAAATTTAGCTCCTAGCTCTGGGTGTTCTAATGCAAAGTTAACCGTTGCCTGCAAGTATCCAAATTTATCACCTGCATCAAAACGTTTTCCTTTAAACTCATATGCATAAAGCTCTCTTTCTTTTCTAAGCATATCAAGAGCATCTGTTAACTGGATCTCTCCACCCACCCCAGGAAGTGTTCTATGTAAACAGTTATATATCTCTGGCCTTAAAATATATCTACCAATAATAGCCAAATTAGAAGCCGTCTCTGATGGATCTGGCTTTTCTATCATTTTAGTAACACGCCAAACACCTTCTGCTACTTCCTCACCTTCTACAATACCATATCTATATACATCTTCATGTGGCACCTTTTGTACAGCTACAACTGATTCATTGTACTTCTCAAATATCTTTAACATTTGATACACACAAGGTACTTCAGCATCTACAAGATCATCTCCTAATACTACTACAAAGGGTTCGTCTCCAATAACACTTTCTGTTACCATTACTGCATGTCCAAGCCCTAGTGGTTCCTTTTGTCTTACAGAGACCACCTCTATAAGCTGTGAGATATGTTTTACCTCCCTTAATAGATCCAGCTTTCCCTTTTGAGCCAAAAAGGTCTCTAACTCAAAAGAGTAGTCAAAGTGATCTTCTATAGCAGACTTACCAGATGCAGTAACAAGCACTACTTCATTTATGCCAGAGGCAACAACTTCCTCAACAATATATTGTATAGTAGGACGATCTACTATTGTTAGCATCTCTTTAGGAATTGCCTTTGTGGCAGGCAAAAAACGAGTTCCAAGACCTGCCACAGGAACAACAGCTTTTTTTACCTTCATATCCACCTCCTTTCATAAAAGGACTAACGTCCACCCTAAATAAACAATAAGGATTTTAATCTTCAAGGGTAGAGGTATCTCCAACATCTAGACCAAGCTCTTGAGCCTTTAACAGCCTCCTCATAATCTTACCGGATCTTGTTTTGGGTAACTTATCTACAAATTCAACTTCACTTGGAGTAGCAATAGGACCAAGTTCATGTCTTACATGACGAATTATAGTCTTTCTTAATCCATCAGAAGGCTCTTTACCCTCTCTTAATACTACAAAAACCTTGATTCGTTCACCTTTTAACTCATCAGGAAGACCTATTGCTGCAGCTTCTGCAATAGCAGGATGGGATACAAGAGCATTTTCAATATCTGCTGTGCCAATTCTATGTCCTGCAATATTAACTACGTCGTCAGATCTGCCTAGGACAGAAAAATATCCCTCCTCATCACAAACTGCTATGTCTCCTGTGTTATAACAACCAGGTATTGTATTCCAGAGTTCTTTATATCGTTCAGGATTACCATAGATTGTTCTAAGCATATATGGAAGGGGCTGACGAAGTACAAGATAGCCCCCCTTACCTGCAGGGACAGGGGTACCAGTAGAATCAACAACATCTGCTAAGACCCCTGGCATAGGTTTGCCAGCGCGTCCTGGCTTATTAACCATAGCAGGCATCGTTCCAAGGATAGGAGCAGCAACCTCTGTCTGCCAGAAGTTATCTATACAGTGACCATTGTGTTCAAGAATAACTTCTTGTGCAAAATTCCATGCCTCCGGATTTAATGGCTCTCCTGCACATGCAAGGATTCTCAAAGTAGAACGATCATATTTCTTTATATGTTCCTCTCCAAATCTCATGAACATTCTAATTGCAGTAGGAGCAGTAAACATTACAGAAACACCATATTTTTGCACCTTCTCCCATACAACTCCTGGATGAGGATAATCTGGTGCTCCTTCTCTTATAAGAATTGTTGCACCAGCACAAAGTGGGCCATATACAATAAATGAATGCCCAACGATCCAGCCTATATCTGATGTAGACCAGTAAACATCTTTATCTTTTATGTCAAAAAAGGCCCTTGCAAGATAATATGTGCCCACCATATAGCCACCATGTACATGGACTACACCCTTAGGCTTTCCTGTTGTACCAGAGGTATAAAGAATAAATAAAGGATCTTCAGAGTCCATAATCTCTGGCTCACACTTATGTGAATGGTTTTGAAGGAGTTCCCAAAAGTCTTCTTCCCAATCATTAAGTTCAATTTTAGGTTCTTGTCTTCTTAAAACAATGACTGTCTCAACAAAATCTAAATCTTTTAAGGCTTCATCTACTGTAGCCTTAAGTCTTACTACTTTACCCCTCCTATAACCAACATCTGCACAAAATACAGCCTTTGCTTGAGAATCTTCTATACGAGACTTAAGCGCACCTGCTCCCATTCCTGCATATACAACAGAGTGAATTGCTCCAATTCGAGCACAAGCCAGCATTGCTATAACCCCTTCTATAGTAAGGGGCATATAAATTACAACTCTATCTCCTTTTTTAATACCCTTAGCCTTTAGTCCATTAGCCAATTGGTTTACTCTATCTCTAAGTTGTCCATAAGTAGCAACTAATTCATCACCTTCTTCAGACAACCAAATAATAGCAACCTTGTTTCTTCTCCAAGAATCAGCATGTCTATCTAGTGCATTAAGGGTTATATTAGTTTTACCACCAACAAACCATTTATGATTAGGCAAATCTATTTCTCTTACCTTTGTCCAGGGCTCAATCCATTCAAGTTCTTGTGCAATTTGTCCCCAAAAGCCCTCTGGATCTCTAATTGAATAGGCGTATACAGAATCATAGTCTTTTATAAAAGCCTGATCTTTTACCCGTTGAGGAGGATCATATTTTTGATTAATTTTCGTTAATGCCTCTATCAATGCATCATAATTTTTACCATCCATCTACTTCCAATACTCCTTTCTTTAGATTTTTATTTGTTTAAAGCGGTTATTTAAAGTGGTCCAAGATATATTTTTATAAAATGCATCAAGGTAAGATAGCCTATCTCCCGGATAGTCTATCACGTAGGCATGCTCATGTACATCAATTACTAAAAGGGGTATAATACCTACAGGGAATTGAGTATCATAGTCTAATCCAAAATTTATAAGCTTTTTAGAACTTGTATCCCAAGCCAAAACTGCCCAAGCCCTTATTGACATTGCTGTAGCTTTAAATTCAATCCACCACTGATCTAAAGAACCAAAACAGTTCTCTATATTATTTTTAAATGGAGTACTTATTGAATCATTTATAGGAGAAAGACAAGAGAAATATAAATCATGTAATAATACCTTATTCCTTAAATCTAAAACAGATAAAAGATAGTCTCTCCAAGGACTTTCTAGAGGATCAGAAGAAGATAGGTCAATAGAATCTTTTGTTTCTTCTAGAGCTTTTAGTTTATCACAACAACGCTTGTAATATATAAGATGAAATCTAATCTGGGCAGCAGAAAAATCTTTAAGTGAACCTATTAGATTAGAATATCTTAGATTTTTATATAAAGTGTTGTTGGTCATGAAAGCAGTTGAGTTACTTTGAGTGGCATTAATATTTGATACTTCTTTTTGTTGTATGCTTTTATTTTGTTGGGCAAATAGAATATTTTGAGGTAAAAATTCTGAGGAAAGTCCAAAGGCTATACTAGAAGCAGATAGCATTTTTAAAAATTGCCTTCTTCTTACTCTTTTATTTGGATCCATTTTAAAATGATTTATCCTGCCTTATCTTGAACTTCTTTACTCAAATATTACAAAATAAGCGCTACTAGAACAAGTTAAATAATTATCTGAACTTATAAAGCATTAAGTTTTAATTCCTAAAATCGATAAAATGTAAAGGAATTAAAGATAAAATATGCTGTCAGAAGATAACATTATGACACCAGAAGAACTTGTAAAAGGTGTAAAAATATCAGATAAAGTTACTCTTAAGGTCTCCAAAGACTATTTAAGGGCTTATCTGATACTAGAGGATGATCAAGAGCCTAGTCTAGAAGTTTTAAAGTCTATATCAGATACTTTAGATAACGCTGGTATTATTTATGGTAAATTACTAACGCCAGAACCAACCGAAGATGGATGGCTAATTGCCAAAGGTAAAGAACCTATAGCAGGAAAAGATGGACGTATTGATCTATGGGTAGAACTTCCTCAAAAACAAACAATCAAAGGAAGTTGTGAAGATTTTGGAATTAATGTCTCACCATTAGATGAAGATTCTGAGTTCCAAGAGACCCATTGTATTGAAAACATAGTAAATGTAGAAAAAGGCCAAGTAATAGCACAAAAGATACCTCCTACTCAAGGTAAGGCAGGTAGGGATATTTTTGGAAATACAATACCTGCACCTTATGGTAAGTATATAGCCTTTAAACCAGGAGAAGGTGTTGAGATATCCAAAGATGGTAGCAAACTCTTAGCATCAATAGATGGTAGGTTAGAAGTAAAAGAAGATGGTACAATTAGTGTATTTGATTATTGGACTATAGATGGTTCTGTAGATGCTAGAATTGGACATATAAATTTTATTGGTAAAACCCTTACAATAAATGGTTCTATTGAAACAGGATTTAAGGTTAAAACTAAAGGAGATTTGACAGTAAAAGGCTCTATTGAAAATGGTGCTCATGTAGAAGCAAATGGAAATATTGTCGTAAATGGATTAATTAGAGCTAATAAAACCTTTGTTTATACTAAAAGAGACTTATCTTGTTTAGCAATAGAATATGCACGAGTAAAAGTGGAAGGCAACTTAGTAGTTAAAGACTATATCCTTGATGCAAGATGCCATGTAAGAAAAAATATAGAAGTTATAAAGGGTAGAGGACAAGTACTTGGCGGCAGTGTTATGGCAGGAAGATCCATTGTTCTTGATAAAGTTGGTTCTGTTGCCAATGTAAGAACTAGAGTCTTTGCTGGGTATGATCCTTTGATTGCTATTAAATATCATAAAATTGTAAATAATATAGAAATACTAAGTAGAAAAAAGAGGCAATTAACCGAAGGATTAAAGAAGATTTTGGCATTTCAACAAACCAATAAATTAAACAAAAATTTAAGACATAAAAAAGACATGATACAAAATGCACTATTAGATATAAAAAAACAGATTGTACACTATAAAAGAGAATTAAAAGAGATGGAAATATTCTTTTCTAATCTAAAAGAAGCTACAATATTAGTTAAAAGCTATATTAGAACAAATACGATTTTAAAAATTGAAAATGCCACATTAAAACTATCTGAAGATCTAAAAGGGCCTATCTTATTTTATTTTTCTCAAGGTGA
>CAZODM010000002.1:67006-68520 GCA_964578585.1 uncultured Desulfobacterales bacterium
TAAAACTATCTGAAGATCTAAAAGGGCCTATCTTATTTTATTTTTCTCAAGGTGACATCTCATTTAAGAGTCTAAAAGAAAATTAACTCCTAAAAATTAATATGAGATTTAATTGAATCTAAATTCACATTTTTTCAAAAAATACTTGGCAAACATACTTTATTGTGTTACATGAAACCACAATATAGGCATAAAGAATTAATTTTAGGTCTTAAGTAATTTAAATGTTATGGAATATTTTATAAGGTATATGTTTAATCCTTATAGAAAAGGATCTTTTATAAAATTTTAATTCAGGCTTAAGGAGGAAGTGATCATGGCGGTTTATGTTCTTGGACACAAAAATCCAGACACAGATTCTATTACTGCAGCCATTGCCTTTGCAGAACTTCAAAAGAAATTAGGTGTAGATGCTGTTGCTGCAAGGCAGGGTGACCTTAACCCAGAAAGTGAATTAGTACTCAAAAAATTTGAGGTTGAAGTACCAGAGTTAGTCACAGATGTAACAGATAAGCAGTATATGCTTGTTGACCACAGTGACATTAAGCAGGCTCCTGACAACTGGGACAAAGGAGAGTTACTGGCTATTGTAGATCATCACAAGGTTGGTGATATTACAACTCCTAATCCTATCTTCTTCTGCGCTATGCCTGTAGGTTGTACAGCAACTGTTCTCTATAAGCTATATGTAGATCTATATAAAAAGGATATAGATCCTAAAGTAGCTGGACTTATGCTGTCTGCAATTTTAAGTGATACAGTGTTATTCAAGTCTGCTACATGTACTCCTGAAGATAAAGCTGTGGCAGAAGAACTTGCAAAGATTGCTGGTGTTGATGATATGATGGCTTGGGGCATGGAAATGGCTAAAGCCAAGAGCGCAGTAGAAGGTGTTGCTCCTAAGGATCTAATATTCCGTGACTACAAAGATTTCAACATGAGTGGTAAGACTGTTGGTATAGGCCAGTTAGAGCTAGTTTCTTTAGATCTAGTTGCAAATATGAAAGATGACCTCTATGAAGCAATGAAAGAGGTAAAAGAAGAAGGAAACCGTCACAGTGTATTTTTAATGCTTACAGATATTATGCAAGAAGGTACAGAACTCATGGCTGTAACAGATGATCCTTCAGTAGTTGAAAAAGCGTTTGGTAAGGCATTAGAGGGAAGATCTGTTTGGTTACCTGGTGTTATGAGTAGAAAGAAACAAATGGTACCTCCGCTTGAAAAGGCCTTCGGGGCATAGGAATCTCTAAAAATTTATAAGGGCTGGTTGGGACTAGCAGGGATATTCCCCAAGGGTAAAGCGGATTTTTTTAAGAAAAGCCGAGTATCTTATTGCGATACTCGGCTTTTGTATTTTGGTATACCTATTGCAAAATATTCTTAATGGCTGTTTATTATGTGCTATTTTTTATAAAATATCTTTAAATTTTAAGGAGGTAGTGGATGAATATTAAAGCTCTATTTAAAAAGGTGGGAATTTTTAGTCTCAGTTTATTTTTGTTGGGACTTTT
>CAZODM010000003.1:0-56644 GCA_964578585.1 uncultured Desulfobacterales bacterium
ATAAAAAACTGGAAGAGCTCTCTGAACTTGCAAAAGAGTCTTCAGAGTCTGAAAAGAAATAAAGAATCTTATAACCGCTCTATTATCTGAAATATTTTATGACAATTTTGGGGAGGGAGACCCTAAATGTCTCCCTCCTTTTTTTGTTTATTTTTTCTCTATTTTTTCTACACCGTGCATATATGGTCTTAGTGCTTCAGGAATTAGTATTGAACCATCTGGTTGTTGATAATTTTCCATTATAGCAACAACTGTTCTTCCAACTGCAAGTCCAGATCCATTTAATGTGTGAACAAATTGCGATTTTTTTGATCCCTTGGGCCTATATTTTATATTTGCTCTTCTTGCCTGAAAGTCTTCAAAATTGCTACAGGAAGATATCTCGCAGTATCTTTTTTGTCCTGGTAGCCACACCTCAATATCGTATGTTTTAGCAGCAGAAAAACCTAAATCTCCTGTGCAAAGCACAACTACTCTATAAGGAATACCAAGTAGTTGTAATACCTCTTCTGCATCAAGTAGTAATGTTTCAAGTTCTTCATAGGAGTTTTCAGGCTTAGCAAGTTTTACAAGCTCTACTTTATTAAACTGATGTTGCCTAATAATACCTCTTACATCTCTTCCATAAGAGCCTGCTTCAGATCTAAAGCAAGGTGTATAAGCTACAAACTTTGTAGGGAGGTCATCTTCTTTAAGTATCTCATCTCTATGTATATTTGTTACAGGGACTTCTGCAGTAGGAATTAGATAATACTGCCAACCTTCGAGTTTAAATAGGTCTTCTTTAAATTTAGGCAATTGTCCGGTAGCAGTCATTGATGTCTCATTTACTATAAAGGGAGGAAGCACCTCTGTATATCCATGTTCTTTTATGTGTAAATCAAGCATAAAGTTTATAAGCGCCCTTTCAAGAAGAGCACCAAGTCCTTTATATATAACAAACCTAGATCCAGTAATCTTTGCAGCTCTATTAAAATCAAGGATATCTAGCTCTTCTCCTAAATCCCAATGACATTTAGCAGGAAAGTCAAATTCTGTTTGATCCCCCCATCTTTTGATAACTTGGTTATCATTTTCATCTTCACCTATTGGTACAGACTCATGGGGAACATTGGGGATTTCTAATATAAGAGAGTTAAACTGTTCTACAGTGTCTTTTAACTTTTCTTCAAGTAGTTTTATCCTTTCTCCTACAGACTTCATCTCTGCAATAAGCTCTGAGGCATCTTCACCTTGTTTTTTCTTTTTACCTATTTGCTGTGACACTGTATTTCTTTTATTCCTAAGCTCTTCTACTTCTTGAAGGAGCTTTCTTCTTTCTTCATCAATGGAGAGAAGTTTATCTAAGTCAAAGTCCATCCCTCTATCTTTTAGGGCTTTTTTAATTTTATCAGGATTGGAACGTATAAATTTTATATCAAGCATTATCTCCTCCTCTACAAGACTATCTTAAGAGTATTCTTTCTAAACTAAAGGCAATCCTTTTAGTATGTCTTTCTAAAATGGAACATAAAGAGTCTTTATTACTAGTTATTAGATGTTGCCAGCCTCCAACATGTACTAGATTGTCCTTGTGTTTGATAATTCTTAAGATCCTTTTTGCCATAATTTTATCTCTTTTTCTAAATTCTTCTGTATTAAGAGCTAGATTAAAAACAAAATCGTTTCCATTTTCAAATAAAATCTTTTGGGCAGTACTATATTTTGAATCGAAAAATTCTAAAATATCCTTATCTTTCTGTTTAACTAAAAGTTTTAGATTAAAACTAGAGAGCAATTCTTTACTCCATCTAGGAAGTTCCTGTTTAGAGATCTCTCCAATATCTATGGGAACGCATGGTATAGAAGATTTTTTTGCATAGGCCTTTGAGACAACCCATTCAAAGGGTATGAGTAATGACCTATAAAGTAACTTTAGTTGTAGATGTTCTCTCTCCTGAATAGTTAAAGTCTCTTGTGCTTTTTTAAAACTAGATAACCAATTAGCTAACATTTTGTTTCTATAGGAGATAGAAAATGGACTTATCTCTACAGTAATAATATCTGGTCTTAACTCTAAGAGTCTTTTATAAAGGCTTCCTGCGCCTAAAGGATCAATATGCACACTGCCTATTAATGTTAGTTTTTTAACATTTCCCATTAAACTTAGACTTTATTTAAGCCAAAGCTCTACTTTTACTAATTCTGGGTCTTCAGATGGGATTCTTTTAAAGCCCAGGGATTCTGCAAGTCCAATCATAGGCTTATTTTCTCTAAGTATTGTCATTTCAATACGTTTTAGATTTTTTTCTTTTGCAACAATTAAGCAGTACTTAGCAAGTGTCTTACCAATGCCTTGTCCTTGCCACTTATCTGCTACAACAAATGCCATTTCCGCAGACTCTCCATCTATAAATTGTGTAATTCTGCCTACACCAATGATCTTTTTCTGTCCATCTTCTTCTATTTCTGCAACAAGTGCAATTTCTCTATCATAATCTACATGGCAGTATCTAACCATTTCCTCATGAGGAAGTTCTTTAATAGGACTAAAAAATCTCATTCTAATAGAGTGTTCTGAGAGTTCTGAGAATAATTGATATAAAAGGGGTTCATCTTCTGGTCTTATAGGTCTTACAGTGTAAGGGCGTCCATTTTTCATATATTCTGTACCAATGTAATGACAAGGGTAAGGACAAATTGCTAAATGATCTGGACAACAGTTTCCTCTAGGTATACATCCTCTTGTTAAGACATCATCTTCCAATATTATAAGTGCATCAAGGCACACGCCGTCTTTTGTCCCTAAATAAAATGGGTTTATGTCGATCTCTCTAATTTGAGGAAAGTCAATCACAAGTTGAGAAAATCTTATTAAGACCTCTTCCATAAATTCTAAGTTTAGGGGTCTTCTCGTAGTATCTTTAAAGAGTTTATAGATTTTTGTCTCTTCTATTAGTCTTTTGGCAAGGGTTTCATTAAGAGGTGGTAAGCCAACAGCATAGTCTCTAATAATTTCTATCATTCGTCCACCCATACCAAATAGTATAACAGAGCCAAAGGTAGGATCCTTTTTAGCACCTAATGCAAGCTCTGCTCCTTGCCATTTAATCATTGGATGTACTGTAACTCCATTAAATCTAGCATTAGGCATATATTTTTTGAGGTTTTCTTTTATCTTATTGAAGGCAGGGATGATTGCATCTTCATATAAATTTAGAAATACCCCACCCACATCTCCTCTGTGCATAACATCAGGTGATTCTACCTTAAGTGCAACAGGAAATCCAAGTTCTCTTGCCGCATTTAGTGCTTCTTCTTCATCTTTAGCAAGTCTTACTGGTGGAGATTTTATATTGTAGGCTTGAAGTACCTGTTTAGCTTCTACTTCACCTAATACTAAAGAGCGCTTTTTTGCTGCTTCATTAATGATTTCTTCTACTCGTTTAATATCTGGCTGAAAGTCCTCTATAATACCTGCTGGTGTTTCGTATAAAAGTTTTAAATTTCTGTTGTAGTTATACATGTAAATGAAGCTTTTTATCCCCTGTTCTGGTGCGACAAAGGCAGGAATCCCCTTTTCACTTAGTATACTTCTGCCTACACTTACTTCTTCTGTTCCCATCCATGTAGCTAGGATTGGTTTTTTGGGTGCTCTTTTTATAGATTTTGTAATGGCTTGGGCAGTTCCTATGGGGTCTGTATTCATTTGGGATGTAAGTATTACTAATATCCCTTCTACATTTTTGTCTTTCAAAAGTACTTCAATGGTTTTAGCAAATCTCTCTGGATCTGCATCAGAGAGTAGGTCTACAGGATTGCCTGGATTCCAATGTTTGGGTAAAAACTCATTTAATTTTTCAATTGTATCAGAGGAAAGAGGAGCTAGTTTTCCGCCTAATCTAAATAGCGTATCTGTTGCAAGAAGTGCAGGTCCCCCTGCATTTGTAATTATGGCAAGGTGATTACCTGAGGGTGTTGGTTGTTTAGCAAGGGCTTCTGATAGATGGAAAAGATCAAGGACTTCTTCAACCCTTACCATCCCTGCTCTTTTAAATACAGCATCATATACCCTGTCTTCACCAGCAAGATTACCTGTATGTGTAAAGCAAGCATGTGCTGATTCAGCAAATCTTCCGCCCTTTACAACAATTATTGGTTTGGCTCTAGAAAAGGCTCTAGCAGCACTTATAAATTTTCTACCATTTGTTACAGAATCTATATAGAGTACAATACCTCTGGTTTCTGGATCAACTCCAAGAAAGTCTATAAGGTCTGCAAAGTCTATATCTACTTGGCTACCAAGCGCAATAAATGTAGAAAACCCCACATGTTTTTTTGCTGACCAGTCAAGGATAGCAGATGCGAGTGTAGAGCTTTGAGATATAAAAGCAAGCCTTCCACTAGATAATTTATTTCTACTCGTACTTAAGTTTAGTTTAAGTCTTGGTCTTATAAAGCCTAGGCTATTTGGACCAAGACATCTTATTCCATACTTCTGGCATGTAAGTTTAATTTCTTTTAATATTTTATCAGGGAATTTTACCCTATGTCTAAAGTCTGGAGCTGGGATTAATATGGCTTTTACACCCTTTTGTCCACATGCTTCTATATGATAGATAAGCTGATCTATAGGTGTTGCAATAACAGCTAAATCTATATCTTTTTTAATATCCCGAATATCTTTATATGCTTCTATTCCTCTTACAGATTCACGAGTAGGGTGTACAGGATATACTGTGCCAGTGTATCCCTCACTTACTATATTTTTTAGGATTACACCTCCAACTGTATCTGTCCTATCACTTGCTCCAATTATGGCAATACGATTAGGTTTTAAAAGATTATTAAGATAATGTGTTCCCATAAAATATTCTCTCCTCTCTCTCCCTAGCTAACTTTAGGCTGCTTTTTTGTCAAATCCTCTATATTGAACTGCTTCTGCAACGTGTTCTACTTCAATATTTTTAGAACCTGCAAGGTCTGCTATTGTTCTGGCAATCTTTAAAATTCTGTGATAGGCTCTAGCACTTAGAGCTAATTTTTGAGCTGCCACACCCAAAAAGTTAGACGCTCCTTTTGATAAATTGCAATATTTTCTAATTTGTTCAGGACCCATTTGGGCATTACAATATATAGAGGTGCCTTTAAATCTATTTGTCTGTATTTTTCTACAATTTTTTACCCTTTCTCTTATGGTTTTTGAGTCTTCTCCTCTTCTTTGTGTAGTTAGATCTTTATATTCTACAGCAGGAACTTCTATATGCAGATCTATTCTATCCAGTAAAGGACCAGAAATTTTATCCCTATATCTTTGAATCTGTCTTGGATGACATGTACAAGGATGTCTTGGATCACCTAGGTGTCCACAAGGACATGGGTTTTGTGAACATACAAGTGTCATGCGCGCAGGAAACGTAAGGGTTAAACTGACTCTTGAAATAGTTACTACTCCGTCTTCTAATGGTTGTCTTAAACACTCTAATACATTCTTTCTGAACTCTGGCAATTCGTCAAGGAATAAAACACCATTATGGGCAAGGCTAACTTCCCCTGGCTTTGGTACAGTCCCTCCTCCAATAAGTCCTGCATCAGATATAGAATGATGTGGAGACCTAAATGGACGTTTTGTAATAAGTGCTTTATTGGAATCCAAAAGTCCTGCTACAGAATATACAGTTGTTGTTTCTATTGCCTCTTCATAGGTTAGTGGAGGTAGGATTGTAGGGAGTCTTCTTGCAAGCATTGTTTTCCCTGATCCTGGAGGGCCTGTCATTAATATATTGTGTCCACCTGAAGCAGCTACTTCTAGAGCCCTTTTGGCCTGTTCTTGTCCTATTACATCATAAAAATCTATATGTTCATCTGTTTCATCTTCAAAGAGTGAATTTATATCAAGTTTAGTAGGCGGAATTTCTAGTTCACCCCTTAAAAAACCAACTAATTCACTTAGATTAGATACTGCAAATACATCTATACCTTGTACTACAGCCGCTTCATTAGCATTTTCTTTTGGGACAATAATGCCTTTAAATTTATTAGAGTGTGCTGCTCCCATGGTAAGAGGTAGTATCCCACGTGTAGGACGAAGTCTTCCATCAAGAGATAACTCACCTGCAAGCACAAACTTTTTAAGAATATCTTGTTTTATAACACCAGATACACAAAGTAGGGCTGCTGCTATAGGAAGATCTAGGCTTGTTCCTTCTTTTTTCATATCTGCAGGGGCTAGGTTTAAGATTATCTTTTGGGTAGGAAACGGATAGCCTGAGTTTTTTATAGCAGATTTTACTCGTTCTCTACTTTCCTTAACAGCACTTTCTGCAAGTCCTACAATTGTGAAACCAGGAAGTCCTGCAGATACGTCTGCTTCTACGAGCACAAAAAAGGCGTTAATACCAAGTGTTACACCACCAGTTGAAGTTGAAAGCATATATTTCTCCATATAGAAACAATAGACTATCTTTTAAATCGGATAAATCTAGGGTGTGGTTCAATAGTAACAATAAAATGCTTTATTAAAAACTTTAAAGTTTTAGGGATTGTTACGATATAAAAATTGTAGTCTCATATAGTTTTTTTGTTGACAAAACTTTAAGAATTATTTTATATTAATAATAAAAATAATTATTAAAAACAAATAAGAATTATTTTTAAATAAATTTAATTAGGATATATTTTATGAGAATGACAAGCCAAAGAGAGATAATTTTAGAAGAACTTAGAAACACGAAGTCTCATCCTACTGCTGAGGAACTTTATTTAAAGGTAAAGAGGCGTCTTCCTAGGATAAGTCTTGCCACAGTTTATAGAAATTTAGAAAAGATGGTTGAATTAGGACTTATTCAAAAGATTGCAACCTCTGGGCATCAAAGCCGTTTTGATGGGAATCCAAATTTTCACTATCACATTCGATGTATACACTGTGGAAAAGTAGATGACCTTCCGATAAGACCTATTAAAGCTTTAGAGAATCCAGAAAATATAGAATTGGATGGAGATCTAGGGGGATATAAGCTTGTTGGTTTTCATCTCGAGTTCTTAGGGGTTTGTCCTGAATGCATAAATAAAACAGAAAATAACTAAAAAACAAAAAAGGAGGACTGGTATGAGTATTAAAGGAACAAAAACAGAAAAGAATCTCTTAACAGCATTTGCAGGAGAGTCTCAGGCAAGAAACAGATACACCTATTTTGCAAGTCAGGCCAAAAAGGAAGGCTATGTACAAATAGCAGCTATCTTTCAAGAAACAGCAGATCAGGAAAAGGAACATGCTAAAAGACTCTTTAAATTTTTAGAAGGAGGAGAGGTAGAAATTAGTGCATCTTTCCCTGCAGGGGTAATTGGTTCAACACTTGAAAATCTTAAGGCTGCAGCAGAGGGTGAACACTATGAGCATGAAACCATGTATCCAGAATTTGCAAAAGTAGCACGCGAAGAAGGATTTGAAGAGATTGCCGCTGTTTTTGAGGCTATTGCAGTAGCAGAGAAACAGCATGAAAAACGTTATAAGGATCTGGCTGCCAATATAGAGGCAGGAAAGGTCTTTAAACGTGATGAAGAGGTGGTTTGGCGTTGTAGGAACTGTGGATATGTACATAAGGGTACAGAACCCCCAGAGACCTGCCCTGCATGTGCACATCCAAAGGCATATTTTGAGCTTTTAGGAGAGAATTGGTAATTCATCAGGTCATTACGGGGAAAGGGGGAGGCGTATGCGCTACCTAGTTTCTAAACTTTTTATGTCTTTGGCTGTAATAGCCTTTGTTGCTTATCCATTTATTACTTATGGAGCAAAAGAGGGTAGTTTTTCCTACCACGATTTTAAAAAACCTACTAGATGCGCTGCTTGCCACAAAAATATTTATAGAGAGTGGAAGCAGAGCATGATGTCTAAATCATTTACACATGACTGGGATGATGTTGAGTATTATAAATTGGCACTACCTCATGCTAAGAAGCTAGCTAAAGTTGCAGGAGTAAAGGCTGGCTGTATTGCTTGTCATGCCCCACTTGCATTTTTGGCTGGAGATATCCCTCCTAAACCCCCTAAGGCAGGAACTAGAGCTAATGAGGGGGTAAGCTGTGAGATATGTCACCATATTGTTGGCTCTACAGAAAAGGAACCATACAACTTTAGCTTTATTATAAAGCCAGGAAACACTATGAATGGTCCTAGAAAGGGCGTTAAGTCTCCAGCACATAAGGTGGTTTATTCTAAGTTCTTAAGAAGTGCTCGTTTTTGTGCAACATGTCATGATGAAAAGGATCCTTATGGTGTTTGGGTAAAGGAGACATATAGAGAGTGGAAGGCAGGTCCCTATGCAAAAGAGGGTGTTACTTGCCAGCAGTGTCATATGTATAGGGCAAAAGGTAGAGCTGCTACTATGGGTAAGATGCGCAATAATTTTGCACATCATGTTTTCCATGGCTCTCATTTTGCTAGCATGTTAAGGGGTGCGGTAAATCTTGCACTCTATCCAAGAACTACAAGGGTTGCTCGAGGTTCTAGACTTAGATTTAAAGCAATCTTGTTTAATGGCAAGGTTGGTCACTACATCCCATCTGGTTCTACAGAAGAAAGGATGTTGTGGCTTGAGGTGTGGGCAATTGATGCTAAGGGGCATAAATATGCCATTCCTGTTCAGCCTAAGGGCTTTAAGGGTGAGAAGTATACTATAGCTAATTCTCATGCCTTAGCATACCAAGCTATAGGTGAAATAATGGGCATTAAGCACTTTAAGGGATTAAAAAGGGATGGCGATGTGCCAAATGGTGCCAGGATCTTTAGAAAACCATTCTTTGATCCGAAAGGTAGAATGACAATATGTCAATGGTATACAGTGAATAATACTTTGGTGGATTATAGGATTGGTCCTCGTCAGACCAAGATAGAACACTATATTTGGAAGGTGCCCAGAAAGGTTAGAGGTCCTGTTAAAATAGTTGCAAAACTCTATTACAGCCAAGTTCCAAGTTCGGTTGGAAAGTTCTTGCACCTTTCAAAACATGACTACGAGCCGATACTAGTAAATAAAGCTAGTTTTGTTGTGAATATTAAATAAGAAGAGAGCGCATAAGTAGACATATCTAGATGCCACAGAGGTTTTCCCTCACCTCTGTGGCTTTTAGATCAGGAGCCATCTTAAGGAGGAGTCATGACAAAGAGACTAGAGATTTATAAGTGTAATGTATGTGGAAATATGGTGGAAGTCATTCATGAAGGAAAGGGCGAGCTTGTTTGCTGTGGTAAGCCAATGGATCTTTTGACAGAAAATAGTGTTGATGCTGCTAAAGAAAAACATGTGCCCGTTATTGAAAAAACCGCAAATGGCTATCAGGTAAAGGTTGGCTCCGTAGATCATCCAATGGATGAAAAGCACTATATAGAATGGATTGAACTTATATCTGGAAATAAGGCATTTAGGATCTTTTTAACCCCAGGTGGAGCACCTACAGCAACATTTGAAATTAGTAGTGATAACACAGTAACAGCAAGAGAATATTGCAATCTTCATGGATTGTGGAAGGCATAGTTTTAATTCTATTTAGTTAAGAAGAGGTGAAATTATGAAAAAGTATAAGTGTTCTATTTGTGGGTATGTTTATGATCCATCTGTTGGGGATGAAAATGCAGGTATTTCATCATCTACAGCTTTTGAAGATCTTCCAGATGATTGGATTTGTCCTATCTGTGGTGCCACAAAGGATCAATTTGAACCAGCAGAGGAATAACCCCATTGTGGCTCTAGGAGTGAGGAGTGAGGGATGAAGACTATAGAGATAAAAAAGGACATATACTGGGTCGGTGCTGTAGACTGGGATGTAAGAGACTTTCATGGTTATTCCACATATAAAGGGACTACATATAATGCCTATTTGATATTGGATGATAAGATTACTCTAATCGACACTGTTAAAAAGGAGTTTAAGGGTGATCTAATACATAAAATAAGAGGCATAATCCCACCTGAAAAGATAGACTATATTGTTGTAAATCATGTAGAGATGGACCATACTGGATGCCTTCCTGAGATTATAGATATTGTAAGACCTGAAAAGATTATTTGTTCTGATATGGGTAGAAAGGCTCTTATTGCCCATTTTCATAGAGAGGATTGGCCATATCATGTTGTAGGCTCTGGCGATAAGATAAGTCTTGGGAGGCGTTCTTTAGAGTTTATAGAGACAAGGATGCTTCATTGGCCAGATAGTATGTTTTCTTATGTGCCAGAAGAAGGGCTTTTATTCTCTAATGATGCTTTTGGTGAACATCTAGCAAGTAGTGAACGTTTTGATGATGAAGTAGCTATAGGTGAGCTAATAAGACATGCAGCTAAATATTATGCCAATATTATTCTACTTTACTCTCGACTTGTAAAAAAACAGCTAGAAAACCTTGAACAGCTAGGCCTTAAGATAGACATGATTGCGCCAGATCATGGTCTTATCTGGAGGTCTCATACTAAAGACATATTAGAGGCATATCACAATTGGTGTAATAACAAGAGCATAGAGAAGGCTTTAGTCATCTATGATACTATGTGGCACAGTACAGAGATGATGGCTAAGGCTATAAGTGATGGGATTGAAAGAGAAGGGGTTAGTGTCAAACTCTATAATTTAGAGGTTAACCACAGGTCTGATATTATGACCGAGGTACTTGATACAAGGGCAATAGTCTTAGGCTCTCCCACTTTAAATAATGGAATCTTACCTTCTATGGCTGGATTTTTGAACTACATGAAAGGCCTAAAGCCTGGTGCCAAGATAGGAGCAGCATTTGGTTCTTATGGATGGAGTGGAGAGAGCGTAAAGATTATGAGCCAATATATGAAGGATATGAAGTTTAATATTATTGAGCCTGGGCTTAGATTTCAATATGTACCTACACATGAGCAGTTAAAAGAGTGTGTAGGGTTTGGTAGACGTATTGGCAGAGCAATCAAAGAGGGCATAGGTGGATAAAGTGGGCTCTAATACACCTAAGAAGTTAAGATCAAAGGTATATAAGATATTGTCATCAAATAACTTTGAGGATGCAATGGCACTTTTGGATGAGATACCAGCTAAAAAGGTGATAAACCCTCTAATTTCACATTTTTATCATTCTGATCCTAAGGTTAGGTGGTGGGCTATTTCGGGTTTTGGAAGAGCAATAAATAGATTAGCAGAGCAAGATTTAGAATCTGCCAGAATTATTATGAGAAGGCTTATGTGGAGCTTAAATGATGAATCAGGAGGAATTGGATGGGGTGCACCAGAGGCAATGGGAGAAGCCATGGTGCAAAATGCCAAATTGGCAGATGAATATGTAAGGATATTAATATCTTATATATGGGAAGATGGAAACTTTTTAGAACATGATCCCCTTAGAAAAGGGGCGCTTTGGGGCATAATGAGGCTTTCTGAAAAAAGGGCGTCTTTATTAAGGGGCTATGACACCGCAAGTTTTTTAAGGCCGTATCTTTCAGATAGAGATTTAGAGACTAAAGCGCTTAGTGCACTTGCTCTAAAAAATGTTGGAGATGTTCAAGACTGTTCTAGCCTAGCTGATCTTGCCAAAGAAGATACTCTCAAGACTCAAAGACTGCGGATATATAAAGGAGATGGGAAGTTCATGGAAGAGGACTTCTTTAGTCTCCTTAGAGATATTCAAGAAGTCCTATGTGCATAGGGAATTAATCCAATTTTAAAAAGGAGGTGGCAATATGGATATTGTCGCACTGTCTCGACTGCAGTTTGCAGTTGCGTCCTTGTTTCATTTTCTGTTTGTTCCTCTAACCCTTGGGCTTTCTATATTAACTGCTATCTTTGAGACTCTATATGTAAAGACAGGGGATGAGGACTATAAAAGGGCTACTAAGTTTTGGGGTAAACTGTTTCTTATAAACTTTGCCCTTGGAGTGGTAACAGGTATAACCCTTGAGTTTCAGTTTGGGACAAACTGGGCAGAGTATTCAAAGTACGTAGGTGATGTCTTTGGATCACTTTTGGCAATTGAGGCAACATTAGCATTCTTCTTAGAGTCAGTGTTTTTAGGTGTATGGATATTTGGTTGGGAAAAACTTTCTAAAAAGGCTCATGCAATCTGTATTTGGATTGTTGCAATAGCCTCAAATGTGTCTGCCCTATGGATACTAGTTGCAAATGCTTGGATGCAGCACCCTGTAGGTTATGTCATTAGAAATGGAAGGGCAGAGCTTACTGATTTTACCCAGGTAGTTACACAAAAGTTTGCTGTACTAGAGTTTTTACACACTATAAGTGGTGCTTATATCCTTGCAGGGTTCTTTGTAATGGGTGTAAGTGCTTGGCATCTTCTTAGAAAGAATGAAGTTGCTCTATTCAAGAAATCATTTAAGGTTGCAGTAATATTTGCTCTTATATTTGCTCTGTTTGAAGGCTTTGAGGGGCATATGCATGCATCTGAGGTGGCAGAGACCCAGCCTACCAAACTTGCAGCAATGGAGTCTTTGTGGAATACAGAGTCACACGCACCCATGTATCTATTTTTAATTCCAGATGCTCAACATGAGAGAAATGCCATAGAAATTGGTAAGATCCCAGGCTTATTAAGCTTTTTAGCCTTTGACAACACAAATGCTACAGTAAAAGGACTAAAGGCATTTCCAAAAGAGGATCGCCCTCCAGTAGATCTTACCTTCTGGTCATTTAGGATCATGGTTGGGCTTGGTACGTTATTTATATTGCTTAGCTTATGGGGATTTTTTGTAAGGAACAATATAGAAAAACATACTGGGTTACTAAAGCTTCTTATACTTTGTATACCACTGCCTTACATAGCAAATGAAGCAGGTTGGATAGTAGCAGAAGTTGGGCGCCAGCCTTGGATTGTATATGGCATGATGAAGACCTCTCAGGCAGTGTCACCCCTTATTTCAACCCAGGTTGTCATCTCCCTTATAGCTTTTGTGGTGCTTTATTCCTTGCTAGGGCTGGCAGATTTCTTCTTGTTGTTTAAGTATGCTAGAAAAGGTCCTGAAACAGCTATGGCAACAGCTAAATAAAAAGGGAGGTGAATACAATGCTAGAGACTATATGGTTTATACTTTGGGGTGTGTTATGGGCTGTCTATTTTATGTTAGATGGATTTGATTTTGGCATTGGTATGTTAATGCCATTTTTAGCCAAAGACGATACAGAGCGCCGCATCATGTATAATGCTATGGGCCCATTTTGGGATGGTAATGAGGTTTGGCTTATAACAGCAGGAGGTGCAACATTTGCTGCTTTTCCTACTACCTATGCTGTTATGTTTAGCACACTTTATACACCTCTTTTGATTATATTATTTGCCCTTATTGTAAGGGGAGTCTCTTTTGAATTTAGGGGTAAGGTAGATAGTGCTGGTTGGAGGTCTATTTGGGATTTTTGTCTCATAATAGGAAGTTTTGTTCCAGCACTTTTATTTGGAGTGGCATTTGCCAATATATTTGAAGGCATCCCCTTTGATGGTAAGGGAATACTACATGGCAATCTACTGACACTTTTAAATCCATATGGTATTGCAGGTGGAATTTTATTTGTGCTTTTGTTCTTAGTACATGGTGCCCTTTGGCTTTGTGTAAAGACAAACGATGACTTACAAAAAAGGGCAGCATCTGCTGCTTCAAAACTTTGGATACCGTTATTGATTGTAGCAGTTATATTCCTTGCTTACTCCTATAAAGCAACCAATTTGTATGCAAATTACTTTAAGTGGCCAGTCCTTTGGATTATTCCTGCTATAGCAGTAATTGCCTTGTTGCTTACAAGGGTATTTATAGCACAAAGAAGTTGGTGGAAGGCATGGTTTGCATCAAGTGCAACTATATTGGGTTGCACCTTTTTTGGTGTAGCTGGGCTTTATCCAAATCTTTTCCCATCAAGTCTTAATCCAAAATATAGTCTTACTGCTTTTAATTCCGCATCAAGTCCTTTAACCTTAAAGATTATGTTAGTAGTTGCACTTGTAATGGTACCAATTGTAATTATTTACCAAAGCTGGGTATATTATACCTTTAGAGATAAAGTACGGAAGGAAGATCTATCTTATGAAGAGGCCTATTAATTGCTTATATAGTAAATATCATCCATAACCCCCAACTCAAATACTCAAGCCCCTGGCAGCTAGGTTTAATAGATCTAGCTGCCATTTATTTTTTAAATGTAATTACTGTAACTTCAGGGCGAACTCCTATCCTAATTGGAAGTCTTGGAGTCACTCCTATCCCTGCATTTACATATAACCAAGCATGACCTTTATGGAATAGTCCGTGCATGTGTTTTGGATTTGGTTTAACTTTGAGTTTTTCCCAAAGCCAAGTAGGAAGTCTTATTTGTCCACCATGAGTATCGCCGCATAGCCAAAGTTGTGGATGGGAAAAACAGGTCTTATTCCACCCTAGAGATGAATGAGATAAAACAAGGACAGGGGCTTTTTGAGATCTTATTAATTTGATTATCTTGGGATCTGCAAGGAGTGAACTTAAAGGATCAACACCAAGTATAGTGATTTTGTATCCTTTAATGATAAGATGTACTAGCTGATTTTTTAAAAAGTGTGGGTATTTTCGTACAATATTGAACCATCCCCAATTAGTATATGGATGGCAAAATATACAGCCTAGCTTTCCTTCAAAGCAAGAATCCGCATCTCCAAGGACTATATAAACTCCGTACTTAGAAGGTATCTGATTTACAAAATCAAGGCTAGCTCCAGCTCTATCGCCCCATTGCATTAAGTCCCCAGTAATACATACAATGTCAGGCTTTATGCCCTTTATAATCTTAAGGAGTTTTTCTTGTATGTGTCCAGATCTACTTATGTGCAAATCTGATATTTGTACTATCTTTATATTGCCCCATGCATTATAGAGTGTAGGATCTTTTATACAGATATGGGTTAGTTTTATCCATTCAGGTTCAATGAATGCTCCATAGATTAATAGAGAGATAAAAAGCGATAATGAGACTAGTAATAAATATCTTTTATATTTTTTAAATAACTTAATCATCTTAAAAATGGCTAAAATATGCTATTTTTAGAAAAAAGATAACATTAACTACTTGCTAAAATACTAAAAACTGGATAACATAAATAATTACAATATAGTTCTAAAGATTTTTTATAACTTCCTTTTATATGTAATGCCTGCACCTGCCTTTTACTCTAAAAAATGATGCAATAAAAGGATATTTTTATGAAAGAAGAGTTAAAGCTAGCTATTTATTCTTCTACAGGTACAGATGCCTTTGCTTGGAGTAGAGCTATAGCAAGTCTTAGCTTCCCATGTAAGGCTATTTTTAGATCTAAAACAGATCTGTTTGACTCAAAACAAGAAGAACGTTTTTTAGAGTTTGCTGAGCAATCTGATGTGCTAATAGTACTTCCCCACGGAGGGCTTGATAACTTTCCAAAACTAAAGTCATTAATAGAAAAATATCATACACAAAAGGATAAGCTTCTACATATACAACCAGTTTCAGGTTCAGATGAAGACATAGAGCTATCGAAATATTCGACAGGTTTTGGATCAGAAGATTTTAACATTCGTCTAAAATATATTTTGTTTGGTGGAGTAGATAATTTTGTATCTCTTTTAACCCATATCTACAATACGCTTACAGGTAAAAAACTAAAACTCTTGGAGCCCGTAAGACTTCCTACAGAGGGTATATATCATCCTGACATGACTAAGCTGTTAGAACTTGATGAATATCTTAGATGGGCTCAAAAGAGGATATCAAAAGATGCACCTATTGTAGGGATATGGTTTTATCAGGTTTGGTGGCTAAATAAAAATTTGGGCTTTATAGACTATTTAATTAGAGAGATAGAAAGGCAAGGGGCAATAGCCTTAGCAGTTTTCCATAATCGTTTTAAAGACGAGGTCTTAAATAATCTTGATGCAAGAGAGGTTGTAGAGAAATTTTTTAAAAAAGATGGGCATACTATTATAGATTGTCTTCTTTCTACAGTACTTTTTTCTCTTACACTTTTAGACAAAAGCCTTAGTGACCTTTACCCTGGCATAGATTGTCCTGTCCTTCAACTAATACCAAGTTTTGGAGAAAGAAGTTATTGGGAGAGCTCTCTTAGAGGGCTTTCTCCTATGGATATTAGTATTAGTGTTGCTCAGCCAGAGTTTGATGGGCTTTTAATCACAACTGTTACAGCAACTAGGGAGATAAAACATAAGGATCCAGTTACAGGGGCAATGCTTATAACCCAAGAACCTGTTAAAGAAAGGATAAAAAAGGTTGTAAGCCTTGCACTTAATTGGATAAGGCTTAAAAAAACACCAAATTCAGATAAGAAGATTGCTATTATATTTCATCACTATCCACCACGATCAGACCAGATGGGGTGTGCCTTTGGACTTGATAGTTTTAGAAGTGTGGCTTTAATCTTAAAAAAACTAAAGGAACATGGTTATAAACTAAATGAGCTTTTTGATGCGGATGAACTCTCTAAAAGGCTTTTAAGTGCTCAAATAAATGACAGACGCTATCTTGACACAAAGGAGCTTTATAAAAGGAGCATTGCCCAAATATCAGAAGATACTTACAAGCTATGGATAAAAGAGCTTCCTAACAAGACCTATAAAGAGCTTAGGTCTTCATGGAATGAGCCGCCGGGGGAATTTTTCTCATATAAAGGTAAGAGTCTAATTGGTGGTATAATAAATGGGAATATCTTTATAGGGCTTCAGCCACCACGAGGTCATCTTGAAAAGATAGAAGAAACTCCAGAGGTAGATGTAAAAAATATTCATGACCCAGAACTTCCACCTACATATCACTATCTATTTTTTTATAGATGGATAAGGCATGTATTTAAGGCACATGCTGTGATACATGTAGGTAAACATGGAAGCCTTGAGTGGTTACCTGGTAAGGCAATTGGGCTTTCTTGCACTTGTTATCCAGACCTTTCAATAATGGATATTCCAAATCTATATCCTTACATAGTGAATGATCCTGGTGAAGGGACTCAAGCAAAAAGAAGAAGTTATGCAGTAATACTTGATCATTTAATCCCAGCTCAAGCCCGTGCTGGGAAAAGTGAGTCTTTGATATCATTAGAGAATATCTTAGAGAGAATATACCATGCACGTATGGAAAACCCCTCTAAGCTACCAATCTTTTTAGATGAACTATGGGAGAAGGTCTTAGAGTTAAATCTAGATAAGGATTTAAAGATAGAGGAGAAGCCTACAAGGGATGAGCTAGATGAATTTTGTGAAAAACTACATGGCTATTTAAATCAAGTAGCAGATAGTAATATCAATTTAGGACTTCATACTTTTGGGGTTGCTCCTAAGGGAGAGAGATTTTTAGAGACTATTTGTGAGCTTACTAAACTCTCTGGTCCCAATAGGGCTTCTTTAAGAGGAGTGATAGCAGAGATCTTTGGTCTTGATCATGAAACTCTTATGAAGGAGCCTGGGCTATTTGTTGATAAATACCAAAAAAGTGCGGGCCAACTTCTTGAAGATTTTTATGATATATCACTTTCGTTGTTAAAGAGATTAGAAAGCCATCTTTGGCCTAGTGATAAAAATAGCGTATTGAAGATTGTTCAAAGTGAGGCAAGATTAAAAAAACAGTTGCATAATAATAAGTTAGAAAACAAATTGGTCTCTACACTTTTATATATCTCAAAAGAGCTTGTTCCAAAACTCCTTAATACCAAGAATGAAATAGAGCATCTAATCCATGGACTTAGTGGAGGTTTTGTCCCAGCTGGTGCCTCAGGTTGTCCGACAAAGGGCGATCATAAGATGCTTCCTACTGGTAATAATTTTTACTCTGTTGATCCTCAAAAGATCCCTACCAAAGAGGCATGGCAAATGGGAGTTAAATTAGCAGATGCCTTAATTAAGCGATATGTAGAGGATCATGGAGACTATCCTAAACAGCTTGGAATCATAATTTGGGGCTCTCCAACCATGAGGACAGGTGGGGATGATGTTGCACAAGCCCTTTATCTTATGGGGGTACGTCCCATTTGGCATAAGACCACAGGAAATGTAACGGGTTTAAGGGTTATTGATTTAAAAGAGCTAAAGAGGCCAAGAATAGATGTAACTATTAGGACTAGCGGATTTTTTAGGGATGCATTTTCAAATCTTATGGAACTCTTAGATCAGGCTGCCCAAATGGTGGCTTCTTTAAAGGAGCCAGAGGATAAAAACTTTTTAGCTTTTCATGTAAGACAAGATATAAAGGAATTTTTAGCCAAGGGGTTAAGTGAAGATGATGCAAAGAGACTTGCAGCCATAAGGGTCTTTAGTGATAAGCCTGGTACCTATGGTGCAGGAATAAATGCCTTACTTGATAGTTCAAGATGGCAGGAAGCAAAAGATCTTGGTGAAGTTTGGATAGATTGGGGTGGTTATGGTTATGGTGTAGATATGTATGGAGAAAAGGCACATCAAAGTTTTAGAACTCAGCTAAGTAGGGTAGAGCTTACGGTTAAGAATCAGGATTCAAGGGAGATAGATATATTAAGCAGTGATGATTTTAATGCCTACCATGGGGGAATGAATGCAGCAGTACTAGCAGCTTCTGGAAAGCGTCCAATCTCTTATTCTTTAGATAGTTCTAATCCTTCAAACCCTATTGTTCGTTCAACAGATGAGGAGATGAGGTTTATCTTTAGGGCACGTGTACTTAATCCTAAATGGATAGATGCAATGATGGAGCATGGTTATAAGGGGGCAGGGGATTTATCTAGACTTGTTGATATAGCATTTCAATGGGATGCAACAAGTGATGTTATGGATGACTGGATGTATGAAGAGTTGGCTAAGACATACGCACTCAATGAAAAGATGCAAGAGTTCTTTGAACAATACAATCCAGATGCTCTTTTAAACATTGCGGAGAGATTACTTGAGGCTATAAAACGTGGCATGTGGCGGGCAACGCCTGATATGGAACAAGAGTTAACAGAGCTTTATCTAAAGATGGAGGCAGAATTAGAGGGAAGGATTTAATGAAGAGAGTTTGTTTTCCTTTTACAGCAATAGTAGGGCAAGAAGAAATGAAACTTGCCCTTATTTTAAATGTTATTGATCCATCAATTGGGGGAGTGCTCTTAAAGGGCCAAAAAGGAACAGGTAAATCTACTGCGGCAAGGGCTATCGCCAATTTGGTGCCAGAACTTAACTTTGTTGAGCTTCCACTAAATGCAACAGAAGATAATCTTATTGGTGGAATAGACTTTGAAGGGGCTTTAAGGTTTGGTGAACGGCGTATTAGGCCTGGCCTTATTGCTCAGGCTAATAATGCACTTTTATACATTGATGAAGTAAATCTTTTAGATGACTATCTTTGTCAAGCCCTTTTGGATGTAGCTACATCTGGGAAGTTGATTTTGGAAAGAGAAGGAGTCAGTGCTGTCTTTGATGCAAATATATCTCTTGTAGCAAGTATGAATCCAGAAGAAGGGGCTCTTTCTCCACAGCTTCTTGATCGTTTTGGTCTTTGTGTAGATGTAAAGGCAGAGGAGGATATTGAGCGTAGGGTAGAGCTTATTAAAAGAAAAGAGGAATTTGACAGAGACCCTAAGTCTTTTTTAAAGCTTTGGGAAAGGGCACAGTGTAGCCTTAGAAATAAGATTATAAAGGCTAGGGCATTTTTGCCTAATGTAGATATAACAGATGATGTTAGGCATTTTATTGCACAACTTTGTATGAGTAGAAACTGTGCAGGACATAGAGCTGAGCTTATTTTGGAAAGGGCATCAAAAGCATTTTGCGCATTTAATAATAAAGAGTTAGTAGGCTATGATGAAGTCATAAAAGTAAGTGAGTTGGTGTTAATCCATAGGATGAGAGATGCAATTCCTCCTCAGACTAAAGAGCAAAATAGATCTCAAGATAGAGATTCTAAACAAGATAAAAATGATACAAATAACACGAGAGATCATTCTCAAAAAGAGCAAACAGAAAGAGAGAAAGAAGATACAAATAAGTCTAATTCATTACAAGAAGACTCTGGTATATCTAGCCAACAGGATTTAGAGCCAAATTTAACATATGATAATTCAAAAGATACTCCTTCAGATGAACAAGACCAGGATTATGGAGAACAAGAAAATACTAGGGTATTTTCTGTAGGAGAAGTCTTTAAACCAAAGAGGATTGAAGCTAGCAAAGATAGGGTTTCTAGGAGCATAAGAGGGAGACGTACAAGGAGTTTTTCATCTAAAAAGCAAGGGAGATATGTACGTGCTGCTATACCTAATAAAAAGATTGAAGATATCTCTGACATAGCAATGGATGCGACTATAAGGGCAGCAAGCCTTAAGGGGGCAGTATCTAATACTTATGGTAATGGGAGAGTAAAAGTACATATTTCATCTTATGATTTAAGGGTTAAGAGACGCCAAAGAAGGGTTGGAAATCTTCTTTTATTCATTATTGATGGTTCAGGTTCTATGGGGGTCCAAAACAGGATGGAGGCAACTAAAGGGGCGATAATGAGCCTTCTACTAGATGCATATCAAAAAAGAGATCAAGTAGGTCTTATAGTATTTCAGGGAGAAAAAGCCCAAACAGTATTGCCTCCTACAAATTCTATAGAGCTTGCAGCAAGGCTTTTATCAGACCTTCCTATTGGTGGAAAGACTCCTCTTTCATCAGGACTTTTAGAGGCAACAAAGATACTTACTCAGACAAGTAGAAGAGACCCTCTACTTAAACCAATTGTACTTTTAATAACAGATGGTAGAGCTAATGTATCGATAGATAAAAGGCAAGGGGTAAAGCCTCTTGATGAGGCAACTAAGATAGCAGCAAAGATGTCTTGGCATTTTAAAAATGCTAAATTTATTGTAGTAGATACTGAGCCAAAAGGGATTATAAGACTTGGATTATCTAAGAGATTGGCAGCAGTAATGCAGGCAGATTATCTAGCACCAGAACAACTAAAGGCAAAAGATCTCTTAGATGCAGTAAAAAATTATACAAATGCCTCTGTGGTATCCTTTTAATTATGACAAAAGAAGATATTGCTATAAGTGTAGAGAATTTAACTAAGCATTATGGAAAATTATGTGCTCTTAATAGTGTAAGTTTTAGTGTAAAAAATGGTGAACTTTTTGCTCTTCTTGGTCCTAATGGAGCAGGGAAGACAACTTTGGTCCGTATTCTTACAGGTCTCACCAAAAAGACTTCAGGTAAGAGCGTCGTAAATGGTAAATTTGGACTTGTACCTCAAGCCATAAACCTTGATTATGATTTAACAGTAGAGGAGAATCTTTTTATACATGGTCTCTTATACTCTATGTCACTTAAAAGAATAAGAGATAGGACAAAGGAGCTTCTTTGTTATGCAGAACTTACACAAAAGAGAACAGCTACAGTAAGAGAGCTTTCTGGGGGGATGAAACGGAGGCTTTTGATAGCTCGTGCACTTCTTCATGAGCCCAGGGTATTATTTTTAGATGAACCAACAGTAGGGCTTGATCCTCATATAAGGCGAAAGATATGGTCTCTTATAAAGAGGATTCAACACAGTGGCACAACCATATTGCTTACTACTCATTATATTGAAGAGGCAGAGTTTTTAGCTGACAGGGTGGCAATCTTGGACCATGGATGTGTAGTTGCACTTGATGAACCAAAGGTCTTAATGGAGCAACTTGGTTCTTATGCACTTGACGTAGTAGATGAAAAGGGGCTAAAAACATTTTATTTTTTAGATAAAAAAAGTGCACAACAACAGATGTTAAAGTATGGTGAACAAGGACTAAGTATTACTTTAAGAAGAGTGACACTTGAAGACGTAGTTATAAAACTTACGGCAGATAAAAGATCTAAGGTCTAATGAAAGATAGCCCCTTATTGAGATTATTTTTATTATTAGTCTTTGTATCCTCATTACCATTTTTATTCTCTTCTTGTTCCAAAACTTCTAAAGACTCTGTTATGCTTCTTGATTTTGAAGATCCTTATAAGCTAAGTGGGTTGGTATGGCAGTGTAAGGTAGATTATAAGATAAATATGCTCCATGCTACTCATGGTCTTTATTGTTTAGAGGTAGATTTTTATCCATCTAGGCAACCAGAGTTTAAGACAGGTGCATTTAATGACCTTTTTCATGATTGGCATGGGTATAAGTGGCTTCTTTTGGATATATTTAACCCTCAAGATAGAGCAATAAGACTATTTTTTACTATTGATGATCATGATCATAATTATCCTTGGATTGACAAGGCAAATGGAAATATTTTATTGCACCCAGGTATAAATCATGTAAAAATCTATCTTCTAAGATTAAATAGTCCAGGAGCTTTAACAAGGCTAAATCTAGACTATGTTGCAAGTATAGCGTTTTTTTTAAAGCATCCTAAGAGGAAAGTAGTCTTGTTTTTTGATAACATTCGTATTAAACGTTAGTTTTAGTCATACATAAAGAGAGGCATAAAGATGGAAGCTCAAAATCAAGAAAAAAGGCCATATCAATTTGCAAAAGTCCCTTGTTTTTTAACAGGTAAATTGGTGTTAGACACAGACAGAGAGAGGATAAAGCAAAAGCTTGCTAAATTTTTAGTGGATGAACGTGGTTTTTCAATGGATGAGTTAATACCAGATCAAGAGTATTTTATGGAGTTTAAAGGTCAAAAGATCGTCTCTATTGTGGATCTTCTCATAAAGATTGATGATCGCATATTGATGCTTATTAGATGTAATCCAGGCTCTGTGGTGACACGAGAGACGTGTGCAATTTCTCTTGCAAGACTATTTTTACCTGAACATATCATTCCATATGCACTTCAGGCTAATTTAGAAGATGTAGCAATCTTAGATGTTAAAAATAAAAGGGCGATAGAATATGGATGGGACAATATCCCCTCTCGTACTAAGCTATTGGAGATGACTAAAGATTGGCCACCTCCAGTCCTTCCAGAAAAGAGACGTGCAGTAGAACAACAGTTGTTATTTTCTTATGAGACCCATTGGAGAAAGGATCCTCCTGAAAGACGGGGGGATGTGTTGGTATATAAATAAAAATATTATTTTGAGGGCATAGATGTCTAAAGAAATCCTGATTGATAGTTATGGAAGGCGGATAACCTATCTTCGTATATCTATTACAGATAGGTGTAATCTTAGATGTTTATATTGTATGCCTCGAAAGCATTTTCGGTGGATACCTCATGAAAATATCTTGCGTTTTGAAGAGATTAAACGCATTTCTAGTATCTTAGTAAAGATGGGGATAAAAAAGATTCGTCTTACTGGAGGAGAGCCTCTTGTAAGAAAGGGTTTTAGTGATCTTGTAAAGGAATTAGCAGATATAAAAGGTCTTGAAAAGATATGTCTTACTACTAATGGGACATTTTTGTCTAAGTATGCCAAAAGACTATATGAAGCAGGGTTGAGACATATTAATATAAGTTTGGATTCTTTAGATCGTAAAACCTATGAACAGATTACAGGACAAGATGCCTTAGGAGATGTTCTTTATGCACTTGATGAGGTAGAAAGGCTTGGTTTCAATCCCATAAAGATAAATTGTGTAGTATTAAAGGGTATAAATGATAAGGATATTGTTAATCTTGCAGCACTAAGTATAGATAGACCCTTTCAGATACGTTTTATAGAGTTTATGTCTATAGGGACAGACAATTCATGGACACCTGATATGTTTGTTTCTAGTGAAGATACAAAATACCTTATAGAGAGTCGTTTAGGAATCTTGAGCCCGGTATCAAACAAAATAGGTAGGGGACCTGCTCAGATATTTAAATTAAATGGGGCAAAAGGGGAGATAGGTTTTATAAGTCCTCTTAGTCATCATTTTTGTGGAACATGTAATAGGATACGTCTTACAGCAGATGGTAAACTTAGACTGTGTCTTTTTTCTGATCAAGAGTGGGATGTTTTGTCTTTACTAAGGGACAATGTTAGTGATAAAGAATTAGAGGAGTTTTTCCGAAAGGCAATCAAGGCCAAACCAATGGAACACTTTGGCAATATGGTACACGTACCTACATGTAAAAAGAATATGTCCAAGATTGGAGGGTAATTTTTTGTAGTCAATAGGACTTGTCTAATAAGTTTAATTGCCTAATTTTTATAATGGATTGTAACAATATTTCTAAGGTACTAAAAACCATAACAAAATTAAAAGAATAGAGAGGCTGGTTGGGAAGCTATGTTAGTACTTGAAGATCTTAAATACACAGAAGGTCATTTATGGGTTAAAACTGAGGAGTCTAATGAGGCTACAATAGGTATTACTGACTATGGTCAGATGTTTTTAGGAAAGATGGTATCTGTTGATCTCCCAGAAGAGGGGGAAGAGATTGTAAAAGATGATGTATTTGGGAGTGCTGAGGGGCGTAAAAATTTTATGGAGCTTTATTCCCCTTTAACAGGAGAGGTTATAGCTATCAATGAGGCATTGCTTGAAGAGCCAGAAATAATAAACTCTGATCCCTATGATGATGGTTGGCTTATAAAGATAAAGTTTTCTCAGCCAGAAGAGATGGATGATCTGCTTCCTGCGGATGATTATCAGACAATGGTAGAGGAGCTTTTGCTTGCTCAAGAGGATGAAGAAGACATTGGGTTTGAAGACGATTTTGAGATTGAAGAATAGATAAAAGGGATAGGATGTGTCTTATGTCAAAGATAGCATTTTTGTTTCCTGGACAGGGATCTCAATATGTTGGCATGTGTAAAGATATCTTAGAAGCTGTTAACTCAGCAAAAGAGATATTTCAAATAGCTGAGGATGTTACACAAATACCAGTAACAAAGCTTGCGTTAGAAGGTCCACTAGAAGAGCTTACTAGTACCAGGAACCTTCAACCAGTACTTTGTGCTGCTGATATGGCAATATGTAGTGCCTTAAGAGAAAGAGGTATAGAGCCAGATGCAGTAGCAGGTCATAGTCTTGGAGAGTTTCCTGCTTTGTGGGCAGCAGGGGTATTAAGTACCAAAGACACTTTTAAGCTTGTTAAGAAGAGGGGAATCCTTATGGATGCAGCTGGAGAAAGGGTTAGTGGCTCTATGGCTGCAGTTATTGGTCTTTCAAAAGAGGAGCTTTCTAAGATTATAGATGAGTTAAGAGGTAGAGGGGAGATATCTTTAGCTAATCATAATTCTCCTGAACAGATAGTAATTACGGGTGAAAGAGAGCTTATAAGAGCTGCATGTAAAAAGGTTAAGGAAAAGGGGGCAAGGGCTATACCTCTTAAGGTCTCTGGACCATTTCATAGTCCCCTTATGAAGGATGCAGCCAAAGAGTTTTCTTCATTTATAGATGAGATTGAGTTTTTGGCTCCTAAGGTTCCTATTTATTCTAATGTTAGTGCAAAGGCAGAGACTGATCCTATAAAGATAAAGGGACTTTTATCCAAGCAGATGGTATCACCTGTTAGATGGTATGATACAGTAATAAATATGAAAAATGATGGGATAGATATCTTTATAGAATCTGGTCCTAAAAAGGTTCTTTCAAACCTTATAAAAAAGTGCCTTCCTGAAGATAAATCGATAAAAATATTTCAAGTAGAAAATATGGACGATATAGATCAGTGTAACTTATGACTTGTTTATAATATCTAGAGAATAGTATCAGATTTTCAAGATAATTGGTTTAGTTCGTACCTTATTTATTTCTGATTTACTAAGCGAATCTTTTATCCTAATTAATATTACTTGTCGAACTTCTACTAATCAAGAAGAAACTCCTGTTATAAATACTATTACTGTAAAGAGGGTTAGAAAAGAAAGTAGAAGGGAGAATATATACAAAAGGACAGGAGAAGATAAGTCAGATGAAGGCTATTTAGGTGGAAAGAGAAAAGGCAAGAGGGGTGGATGTATGAGGAAGAAAACACTTATTTAGGGTATAGGGAAGAAAAGCAAAGTAAAAAAGGATTCTGGAGTTATGCTAAGTAAAGTTATTGAAATTTCATGAGATATTACCTGAAAATTCTTCGTATTCTTGAAAAGAGTTTGAGTTTTAGTAAATAACAGGGAAGATGAAGATAATTTATTGATAAAATAGTAAATGTTATTAGGTGGAAAAAAGTAAGAAATTACTAAAAGTACTATGGGAATAGTTGAAAAGGGAGTTCTAATAGTAACTATATAAAAAACAGACAGCTATAATAAATAAACATATACATAAGTACAGATAAACAGATAGGATAATAAGATATATTATAGATAATAGAAAGAGAAATCATGTATATAGTTTAAATTAGCTATATTACAGTAGCAATAAATGTTTATCAAAGCTGCTAAAAAATTGGTTAGAAACTATCACACTATTAATTAATAATAAAGGGATAGCCAAACATGAGAACTATTTAAGTTAATTAAAATCTTAGATATCATTACTTGTGACTTGATCCCATAAAATATTAATTATTAGAGTCAGCTTCGTTATCGTTAGAGGAACTGGTTTTTATTTCTAATAATTTTTTATATACTTGTTCTAAAAATTTTGTAATTGAACCATGTTTAATTTCCCCTGATTGGGCATATGCTTTTGTTATTTCTACTGCATGCCTTAAACATTCATCTTTTATATATTCTGGAAGTTTCATCTTTTTAGTCTCCCTAGATTCTTTTGTTCCAAAACTGATAAATGGTAAGAGGTTAATTCCGCAACAAAGTGACCCACAATGACTTTGCTTTTCATCTTAACAGGTATATGCCATTTATCATCTGTAAGCCAAACAAGTATCTTAGCATTTGGACTTTTTCTAAATACCCCTCTAAGCCCATGAAGTCTAGGTTCTATTAGTATAGTTTTAAACTTTCCTGCTGGGGTGGTAATTATTTGTCTTCCAAGTACATATATCTCTCCTTGAACAATATGTTTACCATCAGTTATCATAATATGTACAGGAGAATGTGAAAATTTTAAACACCTAAATACAAAAAAGGCGGAAAGAGGATCTTGGACAATATTGTTTAAGATTAAAGTATTCTTAAGTTTTTTATCTTTATAATAAAAACACCTCTTATTTTTAAAAATAACATCAATTATCTTTCTAGGATGCCAGCCTTCCTTAGAATCTTTATGATAATGAATTGGTTGAGGTCCTGGTACTTTTACAGTTGAACATACCACATCTTTTGCAGGATATATCCATCTGACAACAGGTGCTGTTTTAGCCCACATGTAAAATTTTATTTTATTTGTAGCTAATTGTTCTACACTAAGTTCTGCATCTGCTGCATGTATAAAACCCCAATAAATTTTATATTGTAATCGTTCTCCTATAAATCTTTCCACATGAAATATTTGTGTTGAAGGAGTGTTGAATTTATTTGTTATGTTTATTGCATTTAAATTATATGGTAAAAATAAAAGAATATTGACTATAAAATATAAAAATAATAAAATTATAAAAATTTTTATTTGATATTTCATACTAAGTTAATCTCTTTTTTTAAAATTTAAGTTACTTATAAGTTGTTTAATTTTAAATTATTTAAAGTTCTTATCAAATAATTAATTTTCTACTTTACTTTAATTTCTGATTATATTATTATTTTATCTTATTGGAGGGGGAGTTAAAAAAATGAATATGGATTCAGAAGAACATAGTAGAAGAATCCTTTTTATAGTTTGGATTTTTTTACTTTTAGTCTTTTTATACTTAGCATATATCCCGGTTGACCTATCAAGTTATCTAATTATTGGACCTATTATACTAGTTTCAATGTTCATTTTGGATCGATTTTTTCCCCATGAAGGTGTTTTTCGAGTGTTATATTTGATTTTAGCTGCTTATTTATCTGTACGTTATATATTATGGCGTGCATTTTTTACATTACATTTTAACGGGATATTAAGTTTTACTGCGGCTCTACTTTTATTCTTGGCAGAGCTGTATGGTATTATAATATTTTTACTTGGATTATTCGTAAATATAAATCCATTATATAGAAAAAGTATTCCTATAAAATTTGAAGATGCTAGTTTACCAACCGTTGATATATTTGTGCCAACTTTAAATGAATCAGAGAAGATATTAAAGGCCACCCTATTAGCTGCCAAAAATATCAATTATCCCAAAGATAAACTTAGAATATATCTCTTGGACGATGGAGGAACTCTTCAATTAAGAAATGATCCTGACCTTAGTAAGGCTCAACAGGCCAAAAAGAGACATCAGTTGTTAAAACAAATGTGTTCTAGTTTAGGCGTTACGTATTTAACAAGAGAAAAAAATATACATGCAAAAGCTGGAAACATAAATGAAGCCCTTAAACACAGTGGTGGAGAGTTAATTTTAGTATTGGATGCAGATCATATACCAACTACAGATATATTAGAAAGGACAGTGGGGTGGTTCCAAAAGGATTCTAATCTTGCCCTCTTACAGACTCCTCATTTTTTTGTAAACCCTGATCCTATAGAGAAAAACTTAAATACATTTTCTATGATGCCTAGCGAAAATGAGATGTTTTATATGGGTATTCAACCAGGTCTTGATTTTTGGAACTCCTCTTTTTTTTGTGGCTCAGCAGCAGTATTAAGAAGAAGTGCTCTAAATAGAATAGGAGGATTAGGGACCACAAGTATTACAGAAGATGCCGAAACTGCTTTAGAACTTCATAGTAGAGGTTTTAATTCTGCCTACATTTCACATCCTCTTATAGCAGGATTGCAACCAGAGACATTTACTGCATTTATAAGACAAAGGATGCGTTGGGCACAAGGAATGATACAAATTTTTGTTTTAAAGTGTCCTCTATTTAAAAAGGGTTTAAGATTTTATCAAAAACTTTGTTACTTAAATAGTGGTTTTTTTTGGCTTTTTTCTTATGCTAGAGTTATATTCCTCCTTGCTCCTTCAGCATTCTTGATTGGTGGACTTAAAATATATGATGCAAATTTGCCACATGTAATAGCGTATGCAGGACCTCATGTCTTAGGTACTATTATGTGCAGTAATTATTTATATGGAAGGGTAAGATGGCCTTTTATCTCTGAATTATATGAACTTATGCAGTCCTTTTTTCATCTGCCTGCTGTTACAAATGTGCTAATTAATCCCAAAAGGCCTAAATTTGTAGTTACTCCAAAGGGAGAATTTCTTAATACAGATTTTATATCCCCTTTAGCCAATGTTTTTTATCTCCTTTTCCTTTTAATAATTATATCATTGTTGTGCGGAATATGGAGATGGTTCTTCTATCCTGTCTATAGAGATGTCTTAATTATAACTGGTGTATGGGAAATATTTAATTTGATTCTTATGTTAGGTGCAATAGGTGCATTATTAGAAAGAAGACAACTTAGAGCAGCTCCAAGAATATATGCAGGTAATCTTAGAGCAAAATATTTTATAGACGATCAAAAAGCTTTGAATATAAAAGTTCAAGATATATCTGTTGGGGGAGCAAGTTTATTAGTAGACAAGGAACTAGTAGATCTAATCCATAATGGAGATATACTTATATATTCATCTACATTAAAGAAGGAAGTTCAACTTCCTTTTACAATTGTACATAAAATTAAGATCAGTTCAAAGCAATTTAAAATTGGTATCAAATTTGGTTCATTAGATATAAGCCAGGAAGAGACATTAGTATGTTTAATATATGGAGATAGTAATCGCTGGGTAGAGATGCTAAAACAACGAGAAAAAAGGATTGGTATAATAAAAGCTTGTGTATTTTTGATAGGTACTGGTGGAATTTATAGTGTTAAACATCTCTCTGTAGCCACCTTTAATATAGTAAAAGATTTTAGTGAAATTTTGTATAAGATTAAAAAATTTAATAAGATGTTATTTTTATCTAATAAAGTTTAATGAAATAGGTAATAAGTAATATCTTTCTTACTTATTTAAATATTTTTAAAGGAGATTATCTGGTATGAAGTTATGTATTTGTAATAATAACTATAAAAAAGTCGCTCATAATAAGTTAATAATTAGTTTGTTTAGTTTTCTGCTTGTTATATTAATGATTAATAGTAGCTCAACATTTGCCTATAATAGATCAAATCTTTGGAATTTTAGTTCTTCTCTATGTAAATTTAGACTAGAGCAAGGTCCAATATGGTTAAGACATAGTATTTCCACTAGCACAATTTTTATTCCAATATCACCAAGACTTGAAATAAAAAAGGCTAGATTGCATCTAGTATTTTATTCATCTATAGCAAATATTCCAGATAGATCTAATCTTAAGATTTTAGTAAATAGTATTGTAATCGCACAAATCCCTCTTGGACGTCACTCAGATAAAATGATATTTGATATACCCATTCCTAAAAATTTGTTAAAGGTTGGTTATAATTGTTTTAAATTCCAAGCTGTTCAACACTATAGTGATAGTGGGTGTGAAGATCCAAATACTCCTGAACTATGGACTGAAATTGACACTGTAAACTCAAAAATCGAACTAAGTGGCATACTTAAACCAGTAAGGCCAAGTCTTGCTCTTTTAAATGAGTTTGTGGATAAACGATTGTGGAATTTTTACAATCTCACTGTTATTACACCAAACAGAAGACTTACAGATAATGAACTAAAATGGGGTGCCCTTGTATCCATGGCTGTAGCTCAGCGACTCAAGTTTCTAAAATTAAATGTACAACTTACTTCTCTAGAAGAGATGAAAAGAACTCATAGGATATATTGGAAGAGGTTTCTTTTCCCTAAGATTGACTTTTCAAAGATAAAGAGTGATGCAGTGTTGATAGGGACAAGAGATCAACTTAAAGATTATATTCCTAAATCAATATATAAGTCTATCAAAGGTGCCTTTTTGGGTATGTACTCTCAAAATAATTATCTTAATAGGTACTTACTAATTGTCTCTGGGCAGACTCCTCAACAGGTGACAAAGGCCGCAACAGTGTTAGATTTTTTGAGCTGTCCTCTTCCTGATAGGCAAACTACAATTGTTAAATCCATTGATATTCCTAAATTACCCCTTGATTCAGGAGAAAATAGAGTAGTAGGTGGAGCAACATATACATTTAAGTCTTTAGGTTTAAATACCATTACCTTAAAAGATATAAGACCCCAAGATATAACCTTAACGTTGTGGTTGCCACCTGATTTATATACCAATGAATATGCAAATGTGAAATTAAAACTCCATGTTGTTTATGGAGCTGGATTAAGAAAAGATTCTGTATTAAATATATATCTAAATAATCATTTCCAGGCTGTCATACATCTTGATAATCCTGATGGAGCTAGTTATCAAGGCTATGAGATAGATATACCATTTAGATCATTTCAGCCAGGTCCAAATGCTATAACATTTCAACCAAGACTTATCCCTTCTGTAACAGGAAGTTGCAAGCTAATAAATAGAGATAACCTGATTTTTACCCTTTTTGGTGATTCAACCGTGACTATTCCAAAAGCGCAACACTTAACAGAATTACCCAACCTAAAATTATTTCAAAATTCGGGATTCCCATTAAATAGAGATCCTTATGGATCAAATCTATATGTAATGCTTACTAATACTAATCCAGATACGATAGCAGCTTCATGGATGTTATTAGGAAAACTTACACAAATTACAGGAATAGCTTTATACAAAGTTTCATTAGGATACAACATTAATAAATCAAAAGATATGTTGGTTGTTGGAACAACTAATACAATTGATAACTCAATTTTACAAAATGCTCCAATAACGTTTGGCGATAATGGACATCTAATGTGTCCTTCTCCATTAAAGGAACCGCAAAAAAGCGATGTAACTAATCCCCCAAGATGGCTTCCTAAATGGATACAAAAAGATATTAGTTCAAATAAATTGCAATTGAGTAAACCAAAAAAGAAAGTTTATCTACAACTTCAAAATTCACTTGGGAAAAATGCTATTATGATGGAGTTTGAGTCTCCATTTCAATCTAAAAAAACTATAATATGTGTATTAGCAAGTAAGCCAACGATATTATATAATTGTGTAAAAAGACTCATATCGCCTATTCTTTGGTATAATATATTCGGTGAGACAGCACTTTGGAGTGAACATTCACAAGATATTTATTGCCAGCTACCTAATAAAGTATATCTTATAGGTAATGCTAATAATACTACTACATTGGTTTATATTTTCTCAAGACATCCACTATATTGGATTATAACGCTTGTAATACTTTTTGGTTTATTAATTTTAATAACAGCAGTATTAGTTTCATGGATACGTCGTAAGAGATTAAATTAATAAATAGATGAGGAGGAAATACTAATCTAGTAAAGAGTATGTTTAAACGTTATATACTATTAGTAATTAGTTTTGTATTTTTATTAGCTGGTTGTCAACAGCCTGTAAAAATAGCTCAATATTCAGATTGGGCTATATATAAAAAAGCATTTATAACATCTAATGGTAGAGTTATTGATACAGCTAATCATAATATTTCTCATTCTGAAGGGCAAGGTACAGGAATGCTACTTGCTGAGACATATAACGATCTTCCATGCTTTAATAGAATATGGTCTTGGACGAGACATCATCTACAGATAAGACGGGATTATCTATTTGCATGGAGGTGGAATCCTAGAATACATGGAGTTACAGATTTAAATGATGCAACAGATGGAGATATACTTATTGCATGGGCATTATTAAGGGCATCTAGACAGTGGGAAATACCATATTATAGATATGAAGCGTTAAGAATTATAAGAGATATTAGGAGAAAGCTAGTTTTAAAAACCCCTTGGGGGTTAGTACTTTTACCAGGGGCAAGAGGATTTATAAAACGAACTGGGGTAGAGGTGAATCCTTCTTATTGGATATATCCCGCTCTAAAAGACTTTGCTGATGTTGATAATAGATATAAATGGAATAAAGTCATATATACAGGGTTAAGTCTTCTAAAATCAGCTAGATATGGTAGATGGCATCTTCCTCCAGACTGGCTTTTTCTAAATGATGGAATTAGACCATATCATAAGTATCGTGAAAAGTTTGGTTTTAATGCTATAAGGATTCCCCTTTATCTAGTATGGGCCCAAATAGATGACCCAGGCCTATTAAAACCATTTGTAGATTATTACTCTTATTTTAAGTCTGGCCGTTTTATACCTGCGTGGACTAATTTATATAATAACTCCGTAGATTCTTATAATGCCCCAGAAGGAATTCATGCTATTTTACAATTAACACTTTTTGCTTATAACAAAAAAGTAAGACATGAATCAAATATAAGATTAAATCTTCCCAAATTAAAGCTACCCCAAAACTATTACTCAGCAAGTCTTTTGCTTATGAGTAAAATAGCTCTTAAGGAAGGAATAGAAAATGAATAAGAAGATTTGTATCATATTAGCTACATTGGTTTTATTTATTAGTTTTTTTAATATAAATGTAAGTGCTCAAGATCTAAAATTAAATGTTAATACAACAAATTCATACAGAAATATTATAGGCTTAATAAGCCTTGAGTATCAAGCTAATCATCCTAAGCTTGCCCTTAAATATTTTAGAGCTATAGAAAAACAAGTCATTGAAAGAAGAGATTTTAGTGCTGCAGCAATTGGAGGCTGGCTTTATTTTAGAATAAAAGACTATAAAAATGCACTTAAGTGGTTTAGCTTAGCAAACAGATGGAATCCTTCTGACTATGATACTAGATATGCAAGGGCACTTTGCCTATTTAAACTAAAAAAGTTTAATCAAGCACAAAAAGTAGCATATGGAATATATAGATATTATCCCAAAGCTAGAGACCTATTAGCAACTATAATACTTAAGAAAGCAGCTAAAAAATATAATAAAGGTGACTTTATTGGTGCATTAAAGGAGTTCGATAAGGCTGAGGCAATAAAAAAGCTTCCCTTTTGGGCTCTATCATTAAAGGCATGGTGCTATTATAATCAAGGACAATATGCAGAGGCAGCAGATTTATTTGAATCGCTATATCAAAAGCAACCCAATGATTCAAATGCCCAAGGCCTATTTCTCTGTCTTTTACATCTAAAGGATTGGGGAAAGATAGAAAAACTTGCTCTTGCAGGTGGTCCTTTTTCTGCTATGTGGACCAACTATAGGGCAATGCAGGCCTTTAAAAGAGAACAATTTCTTATCGCCAAGGAGTTAGACCCTACAATATGTGCAGGACTTTTGGCATTAAATGGCCCCTATGGTTCTTTGTCATTCTCATTTAGACATAAAAGTGGTGACAAAGGTACAAGTAGACTTAATATGACTAGGTTCCCAATCCTTAGAGCACATCAAGTATTTGGTGGGGTAAACCAAATCGAGTTATCAGTTTCTTGGGTTAGGTTAGATAGTGGCTCTAGTGCAAGCAATGATATTCCTGTTGGTACAGATGCTAATTGGGTAGATGTTAGCAGGCATTATGGACATAGTCTAAACTATGGTCTTCAACCAATGATATTTTTCTATAGAGAGGCTCGTATAGATACGTTTGCATCATTTGGTTTTACTCCAAGCCATAGTCCCTTAGGGATTACTCCTATTGGTAATTTTGGTTTTAAACAAAGGCTTAAAGATGCAAATTGGAGGATAGCACTTTTTAGAAATCCTGTTAGAGAATCTATCTTGTCTTATGTGGGGATGAAAAATCCTCGTTCAGATACAAATTATTCTCATGTTGCATGGGGTAGAGTTGTCGAGCAAGGGATAGAGATTGGAGCTAGTCATGCTATAATACCTCATATTGGTGCATGGGGATATGGCGCATATTCTGTGCTTAATGGTATAAGGGTTGCCAGAAATAGACATGTTCAACTTGCTTTTGGTGCTGGATATAGTTATAGCTCAGCTATATTTCAATATCTCTATGTTGGTCCATATGTTTATTGGACAAAATATCAAAAGAACCTAAACCATTTTACATTAGGCCATGGTGGTTACTTTAGCCCAAGTCATTTAATAAATATTGGTGTATCTCTTAATTTCTTAACTAGAGAATGTAGGAGATTTCAATTAAAAGGTCGCCTAAGCCTTGGTTATGAACATCATAGAGAAGCAAGAGCACCATGGTTCCCTCTTGGCCATACAATATACAACACAAATAAAGGACAAATTTTAACTCATTCAGATTATTCTGGTTCTAGTTCAACTAATCTATGTGGCACCTTAAGACTTGTAGGCCTTTATTGTATAAATCCACATTGGCAAGTTGGAGGAGGAATAGAGCTTAGAAAAACAGGTGGCTACGATGACTATACTGTAGGGGTCATGATTAGGTATTTGATACCAATGACAATGAAATGCCTAAGCCCAGAGTTACCAGAGTTTCTATTAGATAGAATGTACTAAGGGATAAGGGCTTAGCAATATTTCCACTTTATCATCTGGGCTATTATACTAATTGCTATCTCTTTGGCAGTTTTGGCTCCAATGTCTAGTCCAACAGGTACGTTTATTCTTAATAGCTCTTTTTCTGATAAACCTTTTTCTTTTAGCTTCTTAAAGAAATTTTCTTTTTTCTTTTTACTGCCTAATAGTCCTATATAGCCTGCTTTAGAGTTTAGTATTTTATTTAATACCAAAAAGTCTGTATTATGAGATCTGGTAGAGATTAATACCAACGAGGATTCATTAAGTAAGCTTGTGTTAAACTTATCAAAAGATTCTACAAAGACCTTTTCTACATTTGTAATATCAAGGTCTTTTAAAAGTTTTTCTCTGTCATCTATAAGAATTGTCTTAAACCCAACAAATTCTGCTAACCTAGCTACTGCACTGCCAACATGGCCAGCTCCAAATATAAAAAGTTTATTAGGCGGCAAAAAGGGTTCAAATAATAGTTCTACTTTAGCTATATTTTCTTCATCTTGAACTAGATTAAATATTTTTCTAATAGCATCTTTTGAACCAAAAATAGAATTTGCAAACTCTATAGCCTGTGCCTCAAGGATTCCTCCCCCAATACTTCCTATACAGCTTTTATCATCAAAGATAATCATCTTAGTACCAATTTTTTGAGGAAAAGAACCCTCTACGCCAAGTATAGTAACAATAATAAATGGTCTAGAGTCTTCTATTGCCTTATTTGCCGCCTTTAATACCTCTAACATAATAAAAGCCTTTGGTTATTCTTTAGTTATTCAGCAGTCTTAGGCCTAAGTGCTTTTGGTACTATCATAACAAAGCGCTTTTTAGCATTGGCAAGTATTTCTCTTACCTTTTGAGCTTCGTCATGTTGATAGCTTATCTCAAGCTCTTTAATGTATTTGCCCAGAAGTTCCTCTATGTCCTTTAAGCCTTCATCTGTAAGAGGTTCAATACTTACATTAGCCCCTCTTGCAAGTCTTCTTTTAATAGCATTTTTGTCAAATCCAAGATCTGGATATAAGCACTGGTAGATTACACCTCCTGTCATCCCTGCACACATCCATGGTCCAGGATCTCCAAGTACAACAGCACGTCCACCAGTCATATATTCAAAGGCAAATCCTTTAATATGGGCGTCTATTGCCACATTGCCTTTATTATTTACTCGCTTTGTAATCCTTCCACCAAATACTACATCTGCTCCAGACATTCTTATGCATGCTCTAGAATCTGCCATGTTTTGGACTATTAAAAGTCCAGATATTGCACCATAGGCAAAGCTCTTACCGGTTGAGCCATCTACTCTTTGTCCAAGGAGGTTAAGTCCTTTTAGTACAGCAGTTGTTCCTCCAAAACTACCCTTTGCAGCTCCATCTTGAGAGCCACCCTCTACAAGTGTATCTATACTAGAGATAGTAAATGCACACATTCCATTTCCGGGAACAGAATTATGTAGAAGAAGCTTTACATGTTGTTTGCGGGTATTTTGATCAGGATATTTTCTTACTATAGCTCCGGCTAAATATGTACCAACAGCTCTATCTGTAGAGTGTACTCCTTCATCTTCGTATAAGACATCTACTTGTCCTTTTTCAAACTTATCCATTACCATATCAGAGATAAGCTTTGTTAGGTAATTAAGAGGTTTTCTTACAAGTTTTCCCTTCATTGGGTCTTCAGGTAAATCTACATCTGATGGCTTTCTCAATATACCATTTAGGTCTATCCTATCTTTTAATCTCATCTGCTCTAAAAGATCTGTTCTACCAACTAATTCTTGGAGATTAGTATGACCAAGTGCTGCAAGGTGATGTTTAATCTCTTCCCCAATTGCTCTTAAAAGTCTTGCAAGGTTTTCTGATTCAACCTCTACTTGTCGTGGGGTAAAGCCCTTAACTCCTTTTTTCTCTGCGTCCTCCTTTGTCCTAAGCTGGGTAGAAATACCCCTTGGGCATCTATCTAGATGGCATCTTTGACAACTAATACAGCCAACTCCCATAAGAGCAACAGTACCAAGCCCTACTCGATTGGCACCAAGAAGTATCATTTTTACAATATCTGCACCAGAGCGCATTCCACCATCGCACCATATTTCAACCTTATCTCTAAGTCCAGATTCTACAAGAGCCCTATGGGCTTCGCTTACACCAACCTCTGCTGGCAGTCCAACAAACTTTTTAGCATGTTCTCTTGCTGCACCTGTACCGCCGTCAAATCCACTTAGGTTTACAATGTCTGCCCCAGCCTTTGCAATACCAACAGCAATTGTCCCAACTCCACTTGTTACTGGTATTTTTACAGATACCTTTGCATGAGGATTTGCTGTTTTCAGCTCTGTTATAATCTGGGCAAGATCTTCTATAGAATAGATGTCATGGTGGTTTGATGGTGAGATAAGTGTTATGCCAGGTTTACAGTGCCTTGCCTTTGCAACCATCTCAGAGACTTTAACACCGGGTAAATGTCCTCCTTCACCTGGTTTTGCTCCTTGGCCTATCTTTATTTCAAGAAAATCAACAGAGTTTAAGAAATCCATAAATACGCCAAAACGTCCAGATGCTATCTGCTGGCTTCTATTGTGTCGGTACTTACCTAACATATCTGGGATTTCCCCACCTTCACCATTAAGACATACAATGTTTACCTTTTTAGCGGCTTCAGCATATGCTCTAAAGGAATTTTCTCCTTGAGATCCAAATGACATTGCAGCAATTACAATAGGTATATCATGGCGTCCGACACTTATATCTATCTCTTCCATCTTTGGACGTTGTTCATCTGGCACAGTCTTTATATCCAAGAGATGTCTAAGTGCAATAGGCTCTTTTCGTGCAAGCTCTTCTAATTCTTCTGCCATTTCCAAAAAGCCTTTTTTGCCAACTGCAACACTTCTCAATATCCTACCTACTTTTGGATTCCTCTTGGCTTCTTTGTATATCTTTAGTTCCTCTTTGGAATTTGCATGTTCGTATCTGACCTTTCCTAATGCTTCTAACTCCTTAAAGCTAAGTCCAATATCTTTACTTTCACAGAAGTTTGGAATCTGGAATATATCAGCAAGTTCTTTTGTAAGTCCAATTGAGGCAAATATCCTACCATATCCACAAAGTTCATGGATACCCATTGTGGACATGACCTTTTCCATACCTTTTTGAAGGACGCTCATTGTATTATCAAGTGCCTTTTTCCAGTCCACATCTGAGGAGTTGAATTTAGACTGGGTAAGCCACATCATATAAGGACAAAGTGCATCTGCACCTGCTCCAAGTAAGAACATAATGTCATGGAGGTTTCTTATGGCACCAGAGCGTACTATAATACTTGCCTGACGCCGAAGTCCTTTTCTGTCGTAGCCTTCAAGGTCTTTATCTCCTGCATGTTCTTTCCTTTTAGCCTCTTGTTCCATCTTTTTCACAAGATAAGCAACCAAAAGGGCAGGATCTACATATACTCTATTGTCACTAAATGTACGAGAGTCATCAATTAGGAGTATAACAGCACCATTTTCTATTGCTGACTTTGCTTCATCCCAAAGTTGTTCGCATCTTTTTTTTAGACCACCCTCTACAGGATAAGTAGCATCTAATACTTTAACACGTGCAGGGATCTTCCCATTTGCAGAGAAAAATTCAAGGACATCCTCTAATAGTACAGTCCCATATTTAGCAGCTATTTCTCTTAATCCTTCTCTATCTAGTAGGTCTTCAACTCCACCTAAAAGTAGAGGGTTTTTAAGCTCAAGCCCTACTGGTTCTCTGTCTTTTTCTCCTTTTATATCTGGTCTATCTCCTAAAATGACCCTTGTGGTAAAGTGTTCTGCTTCTCTTTCTCTATCTATAGCTGGATTTGTAACAACAGCTACATTCTCTTTAAAATAATCAGGTGTATTGGGTAGTGCTTCAGGACAAAATGCAGCTAAGGGTCCTTGATGTCCCATTGAGCCAATTACATCTTTGCCTTCAATTGCAATCCTTTTACCAATATCAAGATCAAACTGTTGCCAACCATAGGCATTTAATATGTTATTATTTTGTCTTATTTCTATCTTAGAAATACTGGGTTCAAATGTATTTAAAAGTTTAGATAGTTTTTCTCCTTGGGTCTTTACATCTTCTTTGAGATTTTCATATCTATAAAATGATCGAATATATCTGGAGGCACGTCTTCTACTTTCTTTAAATATTCTTAAAAGTCTTTTTTGAAACTCTGTATAGTCTAAAACTTCTGCTCTTTTTCCAAGTCCACCTATAATTGCAATCTTTTCGCCAGGGGCAAGAGGTTTAGGATCTCTCATTGTGTGTTTAAGATCCACAACACCCTTTTCAGATGAGAGGAAGTAGTCATAATCACTTTCACCAAACCAAAGTGGTCTAAGCCCTAGTGCATCTACACTGCCCATGCATATATCTCCATATCGAGCAACAACAGCGGCAGGTCCTTGTGCAGAGCAGGGGAAAAACCATCTATAAAAAGAGTAGAGTTTTTGAAGTTCTTCTTCATAGTATTCTACTTCTGAATGTATTGGAGGGAATACCATCTCTATAGCTTCCATTGGATCAAGTCCGTAGAGATGGATGAGTCCGTAAATAACGCGGTCTAAGTCTTGGGAATCACTACCACCTGGAACAGGCTCTATGCCAAGTACTCTTCCCGTGCTTCTAAGACGTTCAATTGTATTTATTTCTCCATTGTGTCCTAAGAGAGTAAATGGTTGTGCACGTTCAACAGTTGGAAGCGTATTAGTAGAATATCTTGAATGCCCCAGTGTCATAACAGAACGAGTGTCTTCATCTAATAATTCAGGATATACTTTGGGAAGAAGGTGAGGAAGCCCTCTTAGTTTATATACAACGGTATCAAGAGAAAGTGATGCTATGTGAATGTCTGGGACATGATCTTCTATACGCATTTGAAGCTTAAACAGTGTTTTAGCATTTTCCTGCCTATCGCTTCCCTTTATAATACCTGCTATCTGCCAAAATAGTGGGGCTTCTGCCTTTGCTCTTGGTCCAAGTGCAGCGTCATTTGTATTACCAACAAGCTCTAAAAGAATATCGATCTTTGCCTCTTTGTTGTTTGTGTTTAGTTTTTCTTCAGCAAAGAGTTGTTTTATGGTTTCAAAGATTTGCTCTTTTTGATCTCTTATATGAGCAGGAAGTAAGAAGTGCCCTACAAAAAAGCCTTTGCTATCCGCAAGGTATGGACTAAGACCTTTTTGGCTTAATCTTTTTGCCCAAACCTCTCTAGGTATATCTGTTAAGATACCGCAACCGTCTCCTTCACCATTTATATCTCCAGAGCGGTGCCCCATCTTTTTTAGGGCATTTATGGTCTGAACTATGTTTGCATGTGTACTCCTTCCTCTTTTATCAACCAATGCGATTATTGCACAAGCATCTGCTTCACAGGTGAAGTTTTGTCTTTGCATGGGCTGACTTCTCCCTTTCTTTTTACTTTTTGTTTATATAGTTACAGCAAAAGAATATATACTTGGTTTTAGTCCAGTTAGACTAATCCCGCATCTTAATTACTGCAAGCTCTTATGCCAAGTATTTTGTTATATTTTTGAATAAAAAAATCCATCCAAAAGCCATAAATAAGAAAAAAATAATAAAGGTATTTGAAGTTAATATTTAGCTTGAAGGATCTATAGGATACTTATTTTATAGTACTTTTTCATGCTTACTTATCATTAATTGATATGGAAAATCTTGGCTAATTTTAATCTTTTTATCTTTTGCGAGTTCTAATACAGCCAAAAAGCTAGCTATAGCTATATCCTTTTTAGGAGGTATTATATTTAATAGATTGATAGAATTACTGGTAGTTAATCTTTTTAAGATGAATTTTATTTGTTCATTGATTGTTATTTTACTTTTTTTAACAGGAGGGGCTATTGCTGGACGATTCCTCCTTATAACTGATTGTAAGGCTTTTATTATTTTATATGGATTAGAAATTTTAATAATAGATCTAAATTGAGGCCTTTGATTTTTGTTTTGAGTTTGTAGAAATACATCCCTACCTAATATTGGTTGCTCATTTAGACTTGAAGCTATTTTTTTAATGACTATAAATTCTTTTAAAGGTTTTACTATTTCAAGGCGTGGGTCCTCATCTTCTTTTGAATTATTATCAAGTTGGGGTATTAGGATTTTTGATTTTATATGACATAGTGTAGCTGCAATAAATAAATATTCACCTGCAACTACTATGTTTAAGGCTTTCATAATTTCTAAGTATTCTAAGTACTGAGCTGTTACCAAAGAGATTGGCAGATCTGTTATATCAAGTTTATTTTTATTTATAAGGTGTAAGAGTAGGTCTAGTGGGCCTTTAAATATCTCTAATTTTATTTCACATGTAGGATTCATGACACATAACTATCTTCAGAGTATATCTTAGGAGATATAATTAACATCTTAGCTTATAAAAAGCTACTTAATTTAAGGCAGATGTAGTAGTTTATGTCTTGTTGCATTTTTAAGTTTTTGTTAAAACAAGGACTGTTTTAAAAAATCAAGTAATAGGAGTTGGCCAGATGGCTAAAAAGGTAAAAAAGAAAAAGATCGACAGGATTAGAAATATTGGAATCATTGCCCATATAGACGCAGGCAAAACTACATTAACAGAACGCATTCTTTACTATACTGGTAAAACCCACAAAATAGGTGAGGTCCACGATGGACAGGCTACTATGGATTGGATGCCAGAGGAGCAAGAAAGAGGCATTACCATAACCTCTGCAGTTACTACATGTTTTTGGAAAGACTATGAAATACATATTATAGATACTCCAGGGCATGTAGATTTTACAATAGAGGTGGCACGTTCTCTTAGGGTATTAGATGGGGCTATTGGTGTCTTTTGTGCTGTTGGTGGAGTAGAGCCTCAGTCTGAGACAGTATGGCACCATGCAGATAAGTACCATGTACCTAAGATGGCATTTATAAACAAGATGGATCGTCTTGGTGCAGATTTTTGGGCTACAATTGAACAGATGAAGGAAAAGCTAGGGGCAAACCCATTAATACTTACCCTACCTTATGGTTCGGAAGATGAATTTAAAGGTGTTTTTGATGTTATAAAAAAGGTTTGGATTAAATGGGATGAAGAAAGCCAGGGACGTCTTTTTGAAGAGCTTCCCATACCAGAAGATCATTTAGAGGAAGTTGAAAAGGCAAGAGAGAATCTTTTAGAGGCATTGTCTGAATTTGATGATGAACTTATGGAAAAATATCTTTCAGATGAGCCAATCAGTGAAAAAGAGATCCATAAAGCAATAAGAAGTGCATGTATAGGATTAAAGGGGGTACCTGTTTATTGTGGTTCTGCTCTTAAAAATAAAGGTGTTCAGCCATTATTAGATGGTATTGTGAGATATCTTCCAAGTCCTGTAGATATTCCTGCTGTGACAGGAGAAAATCCCAAAACAGGTGAGATTGAAGAACGTCCTGCATCTGATAAGGCCCCTCTTTGTGCCCTTGCGTTTAAGATCCAGATGGATCAGGGGCGCAGGCTAACTTATGTTCGTATTTATTCTGGTGTTTTAGCTGCGGGAGCAGAAGTTTATAATCCAGGTAAAAATATTAAAGAGCGTATTGCAAGGCTACTTCAGATGCATGCAAACAAAAGAGAAAGGATTCAAGAGGCAGGGGCAGGAAATATTGTAGCAGTAATGGGGCTTAAAAATACTGGTACAGGGGATACTCTTTGTGATTTTGAGCATCCAATACTCCTTGAACCAATAGAAACATATAAGCCAGTTATTTCTGTTGCTGTTGAACCAAAGACAGCAGGAGATCAAGAGAAAATAGATTTTGCACTTAATAAACTTGCAGAAGAAGATCCTACCTTCCAGGTACGTATGGATGAAGAAACTGGCCAGACTATTATTTCTGGCATGGGAGAATTACATCTAGAAGTATTAGTACATAGATTAAAAAGAGAATTTAATGCACCAGTATCAGTTGGAAAACCACAGGTTGTTTATAGGGAGGCAATTCTTAAGGAAGCAGAAGCAACAGCTAAATTTGATAGAGAAGTAGCTGGTTCAAGACAGGTGGCTACAGTTACTTTAAAAGTTGCTCCACGAGATAAGGGAAGTGGTAATGTAGTAATTTCTAAATTAGAGGAAGGTAAGTTGCCTGATACAATGATACCTCATATTGTAGAGGTATTAAAACAGAGTCTTGAGAGCGGGGTTGTAGGTGGATATCCGATGATAGATACAGAAGTAGCTATATTAGATGCTATTTATGAAGAAGGGCTTTCTACAGAGATAGCATTTAGAGCTGCTGCATCTATGGCATTTCGAAAGGCATGTGAACAGGCTGATCCTGTTTTAATGGAACCTGTTATGAGTCTTGAGGTTATTGTGCCAGAGAATTTTTTAGGAGATGTTATTGGCGATTTAAATAGCAGAGGAGGGCGTGTTTCTCAAATTGAGCCAAGAGGACCTGTACAGGTTATAAAGGCAACAGTACCTCTTTCTAGGATGTTTGGATACTCTACTACGTTAAGATCGATGACCCAGGGAAGAGGTACTTTTACTATGGTATTTTCTCATTATGAGCCAACAGGTAATGGTTAGTGCGAAATAGATTAAAATGATTAAATTTTTATATCAAACTAGTTGACAATTATATAATTTTATTACACAAGAGACTTAAAGTTTAATTTTTATATTCGGTTGGGGGACTTATAAAACAACTTGAAAGCTATTTAAGGGGGCATATTAAAATGGGTGTGAAGAAAGAGAGAATTTTAAAGAGAGATTGGGTGAATTTTTTAGAGGAGTTTAATCGGGATAATAAGTTTAAAGCTACTGTTATTAGACTTAAAGATCAAGCACTAGAGCAGGAGTGGGGTAAGCCGTTTATAGGTATTACTTATGATCCTGATGAGAGAGTAGCCAAAATATATTTAGGGGTACCTCAACCGGATAATCCTATTAAGCTTGTTTATGAAGTTAAGGTCCCAAGAGCTTTTTGGCAGATTGTAGATAGTGAGGATACAACCAAGATATTAGGGGTTCAGATACAGCCCAAACCAGGGGATCCGATGGTATATGTTACCTTTGAAGATATTGATTCTGAGGAAGTAAAGAGAAGGTGGCTTCAAGAGATGGCCTATGCACTTTATCTAAAGCGCGGGATGGAGCATGGTAAAGATCAAGAAGATTGGTTTACAGCAGAATCTATAGTAGAAGAGGCAGTAAGTAATTTTTCATAAGGTTAAGTTATGTTGAGATTTTTTGATTAAGAATCAATAACTGAATTTTGGTTCAGTAAAGAGCCTGTGCTTTAAACTTAACATAAGAGTAAGATGTTAGAAATATTAGTAAATTGTTATATGTGTATTTAGTTAGAAAAAAATTAATTAGCATGCTTGACAAAAATTTTAGCTTATAGTAAGAGAAGTGAATAAATTGAGACATTGGTATTAATAGGCAGCTAACTAATTCTAGAAGGAGGGCCATATGGCAACTGTTGAGTACAAGGGAAAGACTTTTGAGGTTGATGAAGACGGTTTCTTAGCCAAGGGTATGGAAGAGTGGTGCCCTGAATGGGTTGAGTATGTTAAAGAGCTTGAGGGTATCACAGAGTTGACCGATGACCATTGGAAGATCATCAACACATTACAGGATTATTACAAGAAGAATGGAATTGCTCCTATGGTTAGAATTCTTTCTAAGACCACAGGGTATCCGCTCAAGAAAATTTACGAGCTCTTCCCCTCTGGACCGGGTAAGGGAGCTTGTAAGATGGCAGGATTACCAAAACCCACTGGCTGCGTCTAAACTGTCGCAATGCGCTTTTAGCGCATAAAAAGGACAGGGTAGATTTTTTATGCCCTTACCAATAAGGTGAGGGCTTTTTTATTTTTTAGTCTATTTATCGAAAAAAATGTTTAACATCTTAAAGGAAAAATTGCTAAAATCAGATTATGAAATTGGCTATTGGTGGTAAAGGTGGAGTAGGTAAAACGACAATTTGTGCCCATATTATAAAAGAACTGTCTATGCGTGGACGCAGTGTATTAGCTATTGATGCTGATCCTAGTCCACATTTAGGTAGATTGTTGGGTTTTTCTGGATTAGATAGTATTACCCCCATTGCTGAAATGAAAGATCTTCTTCAAGAGCGCTCAGAAAAAAATGGTCCATTCTATAAAATAAATCCCAAAGTAGATGACCTACCAGATAGATTTATGCTTGAGCAATATGGCATAAAACTTATGGTATTAGGAAGTATTCAGCAAGCAGGGGTAGGATGTGCGTGTGCTGATAATGCAGTTCTGCGTAGCCTGTTAAATTTACTTCTTCTTTCTCCTAATGAAGATATAGTATTAGATATGGAAGCAGGTGTCGAATACTTAGGTAGAGGCACTATTGTAGGAGTAGATTATTTTTTAGTTGTTGTACAACCCTATAGAGGTAGTATTGAGACTGCTATAAAGATATTGCGTCTATCAAAAGAGTTAAAACTTTCGAATGTACTTTTTATTGCAAATCAAGTAGTTACAAAAGATGATATTGATTTTATCTCTAATTCTTTAGGACAACTGCCTATTGTTTCCTACCCGGATGTTAATGACATCAAACTATTTGAGAGAAAATCCAAGCCTGTATGGCTTGCTTCAAAGGAATTTCAAAAGGTTACTAAAGAATTAATAGATAAATTAATAACAGGAGAAGTTTCTGGATGAAAAATACAGATGTCTTTAGTGTTGATCTGGCAGATGTGCAAAATCGTCCAGATAATAGAAATATCCCTCTGAAAAAAGTAGGCATAAAGAATATTCGATATCCCATAGTTGTATTAGACAAAGAAAAGGGTACACAGCGTACTGTTGCAAGTATCAATATGTATGTAAATTTGCCTCACAACTTTAAAGGTACTCATATGAGTCGTTTTGTAGAGATATTGAATCAGTATAGAAGGCAAATAAATATCCGCACTATGGAAGCCATCTTAACAGAGATGAAAACAAGGCTTGACGCACAAGAGGCACATCTTGAAGTAAGTTTTCCTTACTTTATCGAAAAGAAGGCACCAGTTACGAAGTCTCCTGGCCTTATGGAGTATCAGTGCGCAATTCATGGAAGTCTCTCTAAAAAATTAGATATAATGCTTGTTGTAAATGTACCTATTACAACTGTATGCCCTTGTTCAAAAGAGATTTCAGATTATGGTGCTCATAATCAAAGAGGAGAGGTAAGGGTGAAGATTCGTTTTACAGGTTTCTTGTGGTTAGAGGATGTAATTTCTGCTGTAGAAAGCTCTGCATCTTGTGACATATATTCTGTACTTAAGCGTCCAGATGAGAAATATGTAACAGAAAAGGCCTTTGATAGACCAATGTTTGTTGAAGATGTTGTAAGAGCAACATGTCTTGAGCTTAAAAGGCTTTCAGGTATTAAATGGGCATGTGTAGAAGCTGAAAATTTTGAGTCAATCCATAATCACTCTGCTTATGCATATGCAGAAGTAGAATTCTAGTGAATATTTTCACTATTTTTAATTAGTGCCTCTGCTAGTAACAGATCATCTTGAGTAGTAATTTTTAAGTTTTTTCTACTTCCTTGAACAATACCAACAGCTACTCCAATAGCTTCTAACATAGATGCTTCATCAGTTACTTCTATACCTACTTCTTTTACATAAGAAATTGCCTTTAATAAATCTTCTCTTTTACAAACCTGAGGTGTTTGCGCCCTAAATAATTTATCCCTCTCTAAAGTTTTTAGTATAATTCCATTTTCATCTACTTCTTTTATAGTATCGTAGATAGGAAGGGCAAGGATAGCAGCCCCTATCTCTCTTGCCATTAGACATACCTGTTCTACTTCTGAGGGGCTTACAAGCGGTCTTGCTGCATCATGTACTGCTACCCACTTTGTGTCTGTTTTACAAGCATTAACTGCTAATTCTACAGATTCTTGTCTTAACGCTCCACCTTCTATAACCTTTATTGGTAACTTTTTTTTAAATGGATTGGCTATCTTTTCAACTTCAGAAAGGGCTTGGGGAGGACCAGCTATTACTATATCATCTATGAGAGGGCATGAGGCTATTGCCTTTATACTCCAGAAAAGTATAGGTTTTCCTGCTAATTCTACGAATTGTTTTGGAGTAGTTGCTCCAAATCTTTTACCTATACCTGCTGCTGCAATGATTGCCGTAACTTTCATCTTTTAAACTGTGAATTCTCCAGGAAATAATTTCCCTGGATTCATAATATTGTTTGGATCAACCTCTTTTTTTATCTTATACATTAATTTTATTATATCGTCTCCTAGTTCCTTTTTAATAAAGGACTTTTTGGTAAGCCCTACTCCATGTTCTCCTGAGATAGTTCCCTCTAATGACAGGGTAGTTTCCATTAATTCATATATAAACTTTTTAGCATTTTTAAATTGAGTCTTATCATGTTTATTTAGTAATAAATTTACATGAAGGTTGCCATCTCCTGCATGTCCGAATACTAGAGACAAGATATTATATTTTTTAGCTAGACTATGTACAATAGTAACCATATCTGATATGTTTGATCTAGGTACACAAATATCTTCACTAATCTTGTGAGGAAATCCAAATCTTTTAAGTGCAGGAGACAGTCCTCTTCTAGCCTGCCAAAGTTTTTGAGTTTCTGTTTTATTTTGGGCAATGTAAGAGAGCAGGGCTCTATTTGATTTACAGCATGATTTTATAAGTTGGGCCTCAAACTCTGTACCTTGAGGATCGCTCCCATCTACTTCTATAAGAATTAATGCTCTAGCTTCACTTGGTACAGAAAATGGTAGCTGTTCTTTTATACAACAAAGCGAGAGATGATCTATTAATTCCGCACACTTAGGCCTTATGCCAGATGTAAGTATACAAGTTATTGCATCACAAGCTAGGTTTATATTTGAAAATACAGATACAATAGTCTTTATATAAGATGGTTTAGGTATGAGTTTTAAATAGATAGAAGTAATGATTCCTAGGGTCCCTTCAGAGCCAACAAAGAGCTTTGTTAAATCGTATCCAACAACTCCTTTTGCTGTTTTAACACCTAAATTTATTATCTTTGAATTTGGCAGAACTACTTCTAGCCCAAGTACATAGTCTTTTGTAACACCATATTTTACTCCACTAGGTCCACCTGCACATGTAGATACATTGCCACCTATTGTACAAAATTTAAGGCTTGCTGGATCTGGTGGATAAAATAGTCCATATTTTTCAACCTCTGTTTGAATATCTTTAGTTATAACCCCTGGCTCCACTTCTGCTAAGAGATTTGTAGAGGAGATCTTTTTTATTTGATTCATCTTAGATACACATATTACAAGTCCACCTTTTACAGGCACGGCTGAACCTGTGGTAGCCGTGCCTGCTCCTCTTGCAACAATTGGTATATGTTCTTGTTGGGCAATAAGTAATATTTCAGAAATTTGTTTTTTATCTGTAGGAAGTGCTACAGCATCTGGAACCACACTTATAGTACTTGCATCATAGCTATAGCATAAAAGGTCTGCTTCGTCTGTAAGTAAATTCTTAGCTCCTAATATAGATTTTAGTTTTTTTAGGACACTTTTTTTAAGCATTAATCTTGCCAGATTTGTCCTTCAAGCCTATCCATTAAAAATTTAATTTGATTTTTTAATTGCTTAGATTCTTCAATTTGTTTTGATATCCTTTTTACTGAATGTATTACTGTAGCATGATCTCTATTAAATTTTTTCCCAATGGTTTCTAATGAAGCTTCAGTATAGTGTCTAGCAAGATACATTGCTACCTGTCTTGGCCAAGCTATAGTTCTTTTTCTAGACTTTGATTTTAATTCTTCTTGGGTGACCTTAAAGTGTCTACATATAAGTCGAGTAATGTCATCTAGAGTGATAACCCTGTCTTCTCCTACTAGATCTTTTATGACCTCCTTAGCAAGTTCCATATTAACAGATTCATTTAATAAATTAGCTTTTGCTAAAAGTCCTATAATAGCAGATTCAATCTGTCTTATATCTCCTCTTAGATGTTCTGCGAGGTAATTAAGTATATCTTCTTCTAATTCTAATCCTTGAGACCTTGCCTTTCGTTCCAATATCTTTTTTCTAGTAGAAAAACCAGGAGGATTTATAGATATTATTAAACCAGAAGAGAGTCGTGAGCGAAGTTGAGAGTTTACATTAGGTATTTCTCTTGGCAGTCTATTTGATGTAAAGAGTACAGTCTTTCCATAATCTACAAGTGCATCTATGGCGGTTGCTAATTCACTTTGTGTTCTATCTCTTCCTGAAAAACAATGAACTTCTTCAAGCATAAAGACTTCACATTCTTGTTTATAACGTTTCTTTAATCTATCTAGTTGTCCAGTTTTAATCGCCTTTACTATTTGAGAGGTAAATTCATTAGCAGTTACATAAATAATTCTAACTTTAGGTTTTCTTTTAAGTAGATGATTCCCAACTGCTTGGGTAAGGTGACTTTTGCCAAGTCCTGTCGAGCTCTGTATGTAGACAACCTTGCTATGATTTGTCTCTTCATTGGCAAGTGCCCAACAAGCCGCGTGTGCAAAGCGATTGCAATTACCAACTACAAATTCTTCAAAGGTAAATCTTGAGCAGAGTTTGGGGTGGATTAACTGGGTTGGAGAAAATTTTGGTAGATGGAGCTGCCTTTTTGCTTCTGCTGTAGGCACCTCTACTGGTATAAATTTTATTGTGAGATTTATTCCTTGCCCCTCAAGGTCATCTTTTATAAGCGGTAAGTAATTATCCCGTACCCATGTGGCAAAAAATTGATTAGGACAACTTAAGAAGAGGGTATTATTTTCATACCCTTGATATATTAGAGGTTCAATCCATACCTCAAAGCTGTCTGATGATAGTTTATATCTTAATAGCTCTTTTATTTTTTCCCAGAGCTGTTCCATTTTTATAATCCCCCTTCAAGGACAATATACACGGCTTTATAAAAAATGTTTTTATTTTTTAGAAAAAACTATAAAGAATCCTGGATCATTAACCGATTAATTTTAGTAAAAGATCCTAGATTCAAAAAAGTTCCTCCTTACATCTCCCCGTTGAGGATTGCCTAAATTCTTAACTGATATATGAGGGGTATGTCAAAGCTGAGAATCAGTGGTTTTCTTTAAAAACTAAAATTAGTAATCAACAGGTTAAAAACTCTCTATTTTCCCGCTATATTTCTAAGAAAAAACTATAACATACGGATATCTCGGGGATTTTAGTCTCGTTATTTTTTTACATATTCAAGGAAAGTTAAATATTTTCAACAAGTTTTCAACAAATATTTCAATTTATTCTTTTCTTCATTTTTCTTCATTTTTCATTGTTTTTTAAATAATTTCTGATTTTTCCAAAATTTGAATTTAGTAAAGTGTTTTTTATGGTTAGTTACTAACGATTTTTGGTTCACATTAAAGTCTTAAGTGTTTATAAATATGCTAATTAAGAAAGGAGGAATTATGAAGTTAAAAGATATTATGAACACTAATTTAGAGTTTATTAATGCAAGTGCAAGCGTCTATGATGCAATCGAGAAGATTGTAGACAAGAGAATAAGGTCTCTTTTAGTAACTCATATAGATAAAGATGATAGATTTGGATTAATTACAGTGAGAGATATTGTATATAAAGTAATAGATAAGGGATTAGATATAAAACAAACAAAAGTAGGGGAAATTGCTTCTAGCCCTTTGGTATGTATAAACAAAGAAGAATATTTAGATAAGATCATTAAAATGATGAGTAAAGCCAATGTCTCTAGAGTTTTTATATGTGAAAATAATAAGATTATTGGAGTTATTTCTTTAATAGATATCTTAAGGGCATATTTAGTTTCTAATGCTAAAGGAGAGGACATTGTTTAAAAAATCCTTTTGGGGTGGTAGTAAAGAGGAAAAGGTCCTTGCTCTAATAGACAAGCATATAAATTTGTTAATAACAGCATGTAAGTTGTTTAAAACGGCTTTTATCTCTTCAGACATTGTTACAATGAATAATATTTTAGATATAGAAAGAGAAGGGGACTTTGTACGAAGAGAGATTATCACTTTCGTATACGAAGGTGCATTTTTAGCATTTGTTAGGCCTAGTTTGTGTCAATTTGTTGAAATTGTGGATGAAGTTATAGATGAGGTAAAAGAGGCAGCTCAAAGATATATTTTAGGTATCAATTTAAGTGATTATCTAAAGGAAGAATGCATAAAAATCTCCAATTTAAATCAAGAGGCAAGTGAGGTCTTACTTTTATCTTTTAAATCCTTTTGTAAAGGAGAAGACCTGAGAGAGAAAAATTTAGCCATTAGAATTTGTGAAAAAAGGATAGATGAGATAAAAATAGAAGTTTTTAGAAACCTGTTAAATGTAAAGAGCACAGATGATTTTTGGCATAATAAAATATTGTCTGATTTTTTATACTCCTTAGCTAATATAAGTGATCTAATAGAAGACGCAAGTGATGCGCTTCAGATATTAAGTGTAAGTGTACGGTAATAATGTCTATATTGTATATACATTTTTCATTTCTTATTGTTTCTGTTGTTCTTATTAGTTTTGCAGTAGGTTCAAACAGTACTTCAAATGCAGTAGGCATATCAATTGGTTGTCAGATTATTACAATCCGGAATGCTATATTATTTTTTAGTCTTTTTGTTTTTATTGGTTTATTTTTACAAGGCTCTCATGTCATGGAAACAGTAGGCAAGAATCTTGTAAAATTAGATATTGATGATATCACTGTATCCATGTTGATAGCTGCTACTTTAATTATATCTTCTAATATAAGACGCATCCCTTTATCTACCCATCAAGTAATTATTGGAAGTCTTACAGGAGTAGGTTTTGCTTCAGGTATTAAAATAAATTGGGAGCTTTTATTAAAAATATTAATATCTTGGATTGTCTCACCTTTTTTTGCTTTTTTATTAGCTATAGCCTTTTATAAAATAATAGAGCTTATCACATCTAAAGTAGCATTTCTATTTTTAGATAAATTTATTAAGTACTTATTAATACTTGGGATACTTTTTATTGCTTATAATACTGGTGCAAATGAACTAGCAACAGTATTGGGTCCTTTTGCATGTATACCTATAGTAGCCAAGCATATATTTTGGCTTCAAATATTAGGAACAATGGCTTTATTTTTTGGAGCCCTAATATTAGGACCAAAAGTAATATATACCGTTGGCAAGGGGATTACTAGTCTTGATCCATACTCTGGTATTGCTGCACAGTTAGGAGCTAGTGTCAGTGTCTTAATCTTTACATTTTTTGCAATGCCGGTATCCACTACCTATTGCATTATAGGTGGTATTAGCGGAGTAGGAGCACTTAAAGGAATGAAAACTGTAGGACGTAAGACCTTAAAAAATATTCTGCTTGTCTGGTGGTTAGCACCATTAATAGCATTCTTGCTAGCCTATTTTATAAAGATGAGTCTTAAAAGGTAAAATTTTTCTGAAATGTAGATTTCATCTTGATCAACTTAAATTAGTCTTGCTTTCCATATCAAACCCAACTTGTAGCATCTTACCAATTAGTTATCAAATATTTTAGACCTAAATCATTATAAGCTTAAAATAAATACTAAAAAACTAAATAATACTAAAAAATTTTTTTAAAGTATCGAAAAGAATCTAAAGTTAGGGGACAAAATGCACAGGTGGGTGTGAGTTATATAACAAACAGAGATAGGTTTCTATTTTTACAAAAAGAGAAGACGAATAATACTAATTATCTAGAGTTATTAACGAGGCAAAGGAGGAAACATGTCAAGATTCCTTCATATGGTTAGCTTTGATCCTAAGCTCAGCCGTAGAAGTTTTTTAAAAGGATGTGCGATTGCTGCTGCAGCCCTTGGACTTTCTGATGAAATGATACCTAAGCTTGCTGAAGCTGCTAGTTCTCCTAAGAGACCTCCTGTTGTATGGTTACACTTTCAAGAATGTACTGGGTGCTCTGAAAGTCTTTTAAGAGCATCACATCCTGATGTTGCAAGGTTAATTCTAGATCTGATTTCCCTTGATTATCATGAGACCCTTATGGCACCAGCAGGTAAACAGGCAGAAGAGGTATTAGATGAAACTATTAAGCAGTATAAAGGTAGATTTTTATGCGTGGTAGAAGGTGCAATACCTACTAAAGATGGTGGGGTCTATTGTAAAATTGGAGGTAGGACTGGCCTAGAGATTATAAACAATGTTGCACCAAAGTCTGCCGCTATTATTGCAATAGGAACATGTGCTGCTTTTGGTGGTGTACAGGCTGCAAAGCCGAATCCAACAGGTGCTGTTGGAGTAAGAGATATCATAAAAAATAGACCTATAATAAATGTTCCTGGATGTCCACCTAATCCTATAAGTTTTTTAGGGACACTGCTTCACTATTTAACCTTTAAACGTTTTCCTGCTACAGATCAGCTTGGTAGACCTCTTTTTGCATATGGAAGGCGTATACATGATCACTGTGAAAGAAGACCTCACTTTGATGAAGGAAGATTTGTGGAACAATTTGGAGATGAGGCACATAGAAAAGGATACTGTCTATATAAAGTAGGCTGTAAAGGACCAGAGACATTTTCTAATTGTCCTGCTGTGAGATTCAATGATGTCGATGTATGGCCAGTTTCTGTTGGACACGGCTGTATTGGATGCACAGAGCCCAATTTTTGGGACACTATGAGTCCATTTTATAAGAGACTTCCTGGTGTAAAACTTCCATTTGGAAATGGAGTTGTGGAAGGGGCAGATGAGCTTGGAGAAAAGATTTTAGGTGTTGCTGCTGCAGCAGTAGCTGTACATGCAGCAGTAGGTATTGGAAAACATTTGGTAAAGAGTGGGTCAAAAGAAGAGGAGGACTAATTTTTGTTTTTACATAAAAGGAGGACCAGATGGCAAAGCACATAACGGTTGATCCAATTACAAGAATTGAGGGTCACCTTCGTATAGATGTTGAAGTAGAGGGGGGTAGGGTAAAAAACGCATGGTCTTCAGCTCAGATGTGGCGTGGTATAGAGGTTATTTTAAGAGGTAGAGATCCAAGAGATGCTTGGCTAATTACCCAAAGGGTCTGTGGTGTTTGTACTACAGTTCATGCTATTTGTTCTGTCCGTGCTGTTGAAAATGCTCTAGGGTTAGAAGTCCCAATGAATGCCCAATATATTAGAAACATCATAGTGGCAGCTCATGGAAACCAAGATCATATAGTACATTTTTATATACTTTCAGCTCTAGACTGGGTAGATGTAGTTTCAGCAATCAAGGCAGATCCAAAAAAGACAGCAAGTCTTGCTCAAAGTCTTTCTGATTGGCCTAACAATAGCGTAGAAAGATTTAAACAAGTACAAGATAAATTAAAGGCACTTGTTGCAAGCGGGCAGCTTGGTCCTTTTGCAAATGGCTACTGGGGACATCCTGCAATGAAACTGCCTCCAGAGGTAAATTTAATGGCAGTTTCTCACTACCTAGAGTCTCTTGATTATCAAAGAAAGCTTGATTCTGCTATAGCTATTTTGGGTGGTAAAAATCCTCATATTCAAAATTTAGCAGTAGGTGGGGTTACAACTGCAATTAATCCCAATAGCGACTCTGCACTAAATGTAGAGAGGCTCTATTGGATAAAACAAATGCTAGAAGAAGTACAGTCGTTTGTTCATAAGGTCTATCTAACAGATGTTATCGCTATTTGTGCGCTTTATAAAGACTGGCTTAAGTATGGAGCAGGAGTTAGAAATTATTTAGCTGTACCTGATATGCCATTAGATACAAAGGGTACAAGATTTGATATCCCTGGTGGAACAATCTTTAATGGTGATCTTTCCACAGTAAAGGAATTTACTTCATTTAATGATACATACTTTAGAGACAATGTGGCTGAGTGTATTGTTCATTCTTGGTATAAAGGAAGTTGGACAAGACACCCATTTAATGAAGATACAGTGCCTGATTATACAGGTTTTCAAAGTGATGGTAAGTATTCTTGGGCCAAATCTCCAAGATTTAATGGACTTCCAATGCAAGTAGGCCCACTTGCTCAGATATTAGTTGGATATGCTATAAAACATAAGCTTATAACCAAATATGTGGATTCTTCCCTTAAAAAACTTAGTAAGATCGCAGATTCTAAAGTAGGGATAGAGGCACTTGAGTCTACACCAGGAAGACATTTGGCAAGGGCAATACGGTCAGCAGTATTGATAGATCTATCCTTAAAACACCTGGAGCTTCTTACTGAAAATATAGGAAGGGGAGACTATAAAATCTATAATCCACCAAATTTTCCTATGGGGATTCAAAGAGGATTTGGATTTCATGAGGCACCACGAGGGGCACTTTCCCATTGGGTTGTTATAGAAGACGGTAGAATTAAAAACTATCAATTAGTTGTTCCTTCTACCTGGAATGCAGGTCCTAGAGATGACAAGGGACAACTTGGCCCTTATGAGGCATCACTATTAAATAATCCTATAGCAGAGCCGGAGAAACCTTTAGAAGTACTTAGAACAGTTCATTCTTTTGATCCATGTATTGCCTGTGCAGTACATATGCTTGATCCCTGTGGTAAAGAGGTGACCAAAGTTAAGGTATTATAGGGGATCCTTTAGGGAGGCTTATTATGCAATATAAAAAATATAAGGCATGGGGAGTGCTTTTAAGGTTATATCATTGGTGTTTTGCACTTTCTATTGTGGTGCTGATAGCTACAGGTTTTTATATAGCAAATCCTTGGGGTAGCAGAGATATTGAAACTACTGTTAGCTTCCCAATGGCTAATATTCGATATATACACTTTGTAGCTGCATTTGTATTTACTGCAGCAGTACTTGTAAGGCTATTTTTGCTTGTTTTTGGCAACAGGCAAGAAAGATTTTGGGATTTTTTGCCTATTACTCCTAGAAATATAAAGAATTTCTTTTCTACCTTATTATACTACGCTTACTTTACGGATAAACATGAACATAGATTAGGACATAATGCATTAGCAGGTTGTCTATATATAATAACTCTTTTCTTTGCGGTCATACAGTCCCTTACAGGATTTTATATGCTGTATCCTGAAAATCCATCATGGCAAAAGCTAGGTCTAGAATTCTTTGGCACACAACAACAGGCAAGATTTCTGCATCATATATTAATGTGGTATTTTATATTATTTGCACTAATACATCTATATATTGTGATCTGGAATGATATAAAGGACCCTGAAGGACTTATTTCTTCTATATTTAATGGGAAAAAGTTTATGCCTGTAAATAAGTCTTAGTAGTTTTTAATTGCTGCCTAATAAAATTAAGCATAGGGCTATACTTTTAGTATAGCCCTTTATTTTTTAATGAAGGTATTTAACCTGCCTTTTCTCTAATAGC
>CAZODM010000003.1:56744-59418 GCA_964578585.1 uncultured Desulfobacterales bacterium
AGTATAGCCCTTTATTTTTTAATGAAGGTATTTAACCTGCCTTTTCTCTAATAGCTCCTTGTTTAGCTGTTTTTTGGTATAGAGCTCAACAAGTGTTCTTATACAGGTTAGGTAATTATTAACTACCTTTTTAAAATTGTAGATGATTTTATCTCTTTCAAGATAATCTAAATAGGCTTGCACAACCATTTGTTCACTTTCTGGCATGTCTTCAAACGCGATTCCGCATCTTTTCCCTCCATTGCTTGAATACCATATAACACGACCTTTAAAGTCTATTCCTTTGATTCCTGCTGGAAGAGGTATGTAGCCTTCAATCTTTTCTCCAACCTTTGTATTGCTATCTTCTGGTAATAAAAGTTCTGCACCATTTATAGATAAATTGATGAGTCTCGGTGTTCCTACTGATTTTGTTTTTAGAGCAGGAGGAACTATAAAACTAAATCGTTTACTTTGTCTTCTTTCACCTTGTAGTTCTTTATTTTTTTCTTTAATTTCTATATAATTCATTTTCCCCACCTACTTTTGATGATTTATAAAAAAATTAAATAATTAATTATATAGTTTATTAACTATAAACTTAACTAAATTTTAATAATAAAATAACATTAATGCAAGAGTTATTGTGAAAAATAGTTCCAAAAAAATTGTACCTTACAATATTATTTAAAAATAAAAGCCATGGCAAGATTTAAATTAAATTCCAATTTTTCACCACAAGGAGATCAACCAAAGGCAATAAATTTACTTGTAACAGGGCTAAAACAAGGGAAAAAACATCAGGTCCTTTTGGGTGTTACAGGTTCAGGGAAGACTTTTACTATGGCTAAAGTAATAGAAGAGATAGGAAAACCTACACTAGTTATGGCACCTAACAAGACATTAGCAGCACAGCTTTTTGGAGAGTTCAAAAATCTCTTTCCAGAAAATGCTGTTGAATATTTTGTGAGCTATTATGATTATTATCAGCCAGAGGCATATATCCCTCAAACAGATACATATATCGAAAAAGATGCATCTATAAATGATTTTATAGATAGGCTTAGACACTCTGCAACAAGGTCGGTTCTAACAAGAAGAGATGTAATTGTTGTTGCTAGTGTCTCTTGTATCTATGGACTTGGATCTCCAGAAGAATACGAAAATATGCAGCTTTACTTGCGCGTAGGAGATGAAAGAAGTCGTGAAGAGATAATAGCACATCTTGTTTCAATGTTGTATGAAAGAAAGGATATTGATTTTCACAGGGGCACTTTTAGAGTTCGAGGAGACATTATTGAGATTTTTCCTGCTCATGAAGAAGAACGGGCTATAAGGGTCGAGCTTTTTGGTGATGAGATAGAATCTCTTTGTGTAATAGATCCGCTTAGAGGCTTAAAAATAGCAGAAATACGCGATGTAGTTATCTATCCTACAAGTCACTATGTAACTACTCAAGACAGACTAAAACGTGCAATCAAAACTATTAAAGCAGAGTTAAAAGAACGTGTTCGCTGGTTTGAAGAACATGGTAGATTAGTTGAGGCTCAAAGACTTTATCAGCGTACAATGCTTGATCTTGAGATGCTTTCACAGCTTGGTTATTGTCATGGAATAGAGAATTATTCAAGGCATCTTTCTGGAAGGGCACCTGGAGAGCCACCTCCTTGTCTATTAGATTATTTTCCTGAGGATTTTCTTTTAATTATTGACGAAAGTCATATTACTGTTCCTCAGATAGGCGGGATGTATGAAGGAGATAGGTCAAGAAAAAAGACCTTGGTGGAGTTTGGTTTTAGATTGCCATCCGCCTTAGATAATCGCCCTTTAAAGTTTAAAGAGTTTGAAAAGATTGTAAATCAAGTCATATATGTGTCTGCTACACCAGGGCCTTATGAATTAAAAAAGGCAAAAGGTTCAGTAGTAGAGCAGATCATTAGACCCACAGGACTTATGGATCCTGAGATGGAGGTCCGTCCTGCTAAAAATCAAGTTGATGACCTTGTTCATGAGATTAGGATTAGACAAAAGAGGGGAGAGCGAGTCCTTGTTACTACATTGACAAAACGTATGGCAGAGGAGCTGACAGAGTATCTATTTTCTCTTGGTATAAAGGTGGCTTACTTACATTCTGATATTAATACTGTTGAAAGAAGCAAGATTATTCAAGGACTTAGAAAAGGAATATTTGATGTTTTGGTAGGGATAAATCTTTTAAGAGAAGGGCTTGATATGCCAGAGGTCTCTTTAGTTGCAATACTTGATGCAGATAAAGAGGGTTTTTTGCGTTCACAACGCTCATTAATTCAGACTGCTGGACGAGCAGCAAGAAATGTACAGGGTAAAGTCATATTATATGCTGATAGAATCACAAAGTCTATGGAATATGCGATATCAGAGACTAACAGAAGACGAGAGATTCAAAAGAGATATAATGAAGAGCATGGCATAGTACCAAAGACCATTATTAAAAAGACTGATGATACCTTGTATCAAATATATCAGATGGATTATGTAGAGTACGATGTAGAAGAAAAGGAATTAGATTATAAAGATATAAAAGAGCTTTCTAAAAAGATAAAAGAACTTGAAAAGGAGATGTTTAAAGCAGCCAAAGCCCTAGAATTTGAAAGGGCTGCATTTCTAAGAGATAAGATCAACTCATTAAAAGAGTTTTTGGTTACAAGGGCATAGA
>CAZODM010000004.1:0-56191 GCA_964578585.1 uncultured Desulfobacterales bacterium
TGAGATTGGGCTAAAACGTCTAGATAAGACCCATTTAGCTCTATTAGCTATGATACTTGATTAAGGGGTCTTATATCTTTTATCCAATTATTTTTGTTATTTATATAATTTTAAGATTAAACTATGATCACTTATTATGATATCAGAGTCAATAGCTTTAGAAGAATAGTTGAGCAGATTTATAATAACCGATTGTTCTAAGCTTATAACATCATCAGCATTCATGAATATATCTAAAATCCTATTATTAGTTATATACTCATTAAAACTTTTACCAGATTGATATAACTCTATAATAATACAGTCCTCTTTTATACTTGTTTCAATAGTTATAGAAGGAGTATCTAAATCTTTAATTGAGGTAATTGCAGCAGCTAACATTAAATCTATAACAGTACGAAGGTTGGTTTCATCTGTTTGAATAACTATAGGCTCTTCTGATAACTTGATGTGTTTTTTAACATTATGTTTAAAAAATAGATCTGCCTGCCAAAATAATAATTCTTCTTCAATAAGTTGATTAACAAGTACTGTATTATTTGATGCTTCATGAGTTCTACATCTTTTAGCTATTATATTTACAATATCTTCCATCCTATTTATAGTCAATTCAACTTGTTCGATTCTTTGAACACGCTTCTGTAGTTTATCTATCAAATTAGCTATTATAGACTTTTGACTATCATTAGTTAATTCTCTTTCAATACTTTGTAAATCAGATATCTCCTTTTTTACTTCTCTATTAAATAATTCTATTTGCATAGAAAGTATCTGTAGAGGCCCATTTAAATTGTGTACTATTCCACTTGTAAGTCTTCCCACCAAGCTGAAACTAATATGATTATATAAATACTGTTCCAGTTTATCATTCTTAAACATTATACTACCTCGTCTATATTAATTAGCTATTTTTTTATCTTTTGTTTTATCAGTTAATAAAACCAACTTAGGAGTTAAAATTCCCTTTTTCTTCATATATGATTCTAATGCTTTAACCACTTCTGGGTCAAATTGAGTCCCTGCATTTTTCTTTATTTCTTTAAATGCTTCAATAGGAGATCTCGCATCCCTATAGGGACGTTTGGATGTAACAGCATCATAAGTATCTGCCACCGCAAGTATTCTAGCAAGTTTTGGTATCTCCTGACCTTTGAGTCCATCAGGATACCCTCTACCATCCCATCTCTCATGATGATGTCTTATTATAGATTTTTCCACAGGGAGAAGTCCTAAATGGCTTACAATATCTTCACCTATAATAGTATGAGTCTTTATAATTTCATATTCTTCTTTAGTAAGTTTCCCTGGCTTCATCAATATGTGATCTCTAATTCCTATCTTTCCTATGTCATGAAGATAACCAGCAATATTCAAAGAGTCTAGCTCTTCTTCACTTAAATTCATTTCTTTTGCTATTTCAACTGCTAATTGAGTCACTCTGTGAGAGTGTTCCTTAGTATAAGGATCTTTGGCCTCAAGGGTTCTAACTAAAGCCTTTAATGTAGCATGTAGATTTAATGTGACGCTTTCATATAAAAACAGATTTTCTACTGTTAAACTAGCTCCTTCTTCAAGCAGACTTAATAAAAATAGGGTATCTTCACCAAGAGTTCTATCTTTATCAATGGGATTTGCAATGCATAAGACACCGAATATCTCATTTCGTATCTTAAAAGGTACATAGACTTGCCCACCTTCTAATGTTAACCCACATTTTATGCCCGGCTTGCTTTTAAGAAGCATAGGAATTTTCTCTTTTACTACTCTTACAGGAGGAGACTCGTTATTATTTAGATCTATGGTTATTATGTTAGTTATAGGATTTTTGCAAGCAGTTAATATGAGCTTATTTTCACTTTGATTTACTACCCAGAAACATGCAGATTTTGTTCTAGTTAGTGAACATGCTAGTTCTATTACTTTATTGTAGAGTTCTTGAGTACTTCGGACTCCACTTAACTTCTTAAATATGCTAAATAAGATGTTTTGTTCATGATTTTTTTGTTTTAATTTATTTACTAATTCTTCTAGAGCCTTTTTCTCTTTTAGTTCTTCTGTTAAAGTCAAATTTTCAATAAGTATTTGACGTTCTTTTTTTAACCTTTGTATAGCTACTTCAAGATTTTTTAACTTAAAGGGCTTTTTTAGAAAATCAGAAGCACCTACTCTCAATGCATCTACTATAATATCCATTGAAGGATAGCCTGTAATAATTATAGCAACTATAGTTCTATCAATTTCCTTTATCTTTTTTACAAAGGTGAGCCCATCCATCCCTGGCATATTTACATCTACAAACACTCCGTCTACAGGATCTAACTTGCGGACTAGTGTTAGACCTTCATAAGCATTGGTAGCCTCATACGCCTCTATATTACCTAGACTTTCTAGATATTCTATAAGACCTTTTCTTACCAGAGCATCATCATCTATTATTATTATTTTTAATGGTAAGTCTTTTTCTTGTAATTGTAATATCTTTTTTTTATTGTTGTTATCCACTATTGCTCCCTTAAAAATCTAAGATAATTGTTCTAGAAGTTTCCGTTTAAGAAAAGAAAATTCACTATCTGTTATTAGCCCTTGTTGTTTTAGCATTCCTAATCGTTCTAGTTCTGTTAATGTAAATTTAGCACTGGTTTTAGGAGGTAAAAAATAATGAGGGATATCATTAAGATACGATAGTAACTCTAAGGGCACTTCTGGCTCTTTTGCACTACTCGTATTTGATAATACATTTTGGTTCTCATAAGCCTTTTTTAATTGTTTTATTAGTAACCTATTTTCTTTCATTAAATATATATGTTCACAGGCATTATCAACACTAATTTTCAACTCTTCTAGTTTAAATGGTTTTCTTAAGTAATCATATGCCCCCTCTTTTACAGCTTGTATCGCTGTTTCTAAGGAAGCATAACCAGTAATGATAATTATCAATATTTGAGGATAAAGCCGCTTAGCAATATGGAGTACTTTCATACCATCTACTTTAGGCATCATTAAATCAGTAATTAACAAATCATAAGGTCTCTGTTTAAGCGTTTCTATGGCTTGTTGCCCATCATGAACAATTGAGATATCTCTATCTTCTTGAGATAAAAGTTCTACCAATAAGTCAGCAATTTCTTGTTCATCTTCTGCAATTAAAATATTTAATTTTTCTCTATTTGTTAGATAATATTTATTGTCCATTTTTGACCCCTATTTAGCACTATCCCCCCTTGTAAATCTAAAAAAGAATACTTAATATTAATTTTTGTCTATTAAGCTTTAATATTAATCTAAATCTATATCGGGCAAAGTAGTATAAAACTTGATTTCATAACTTTATTAATATTAGCCCTAGTATATAGTTATAACTTGTTTATTTAGTTTATAGTTTAAGCTTAACATAAATGTATAAAGAAATAACATTAAAAATAACCTCTTAATTTAGGAGAATATCATGGCAGATATAGAGCTTTGGCAAAAGCTTTCAAGACAACCAGAATCTTTATTAAAAATGCATCCTAAAGAGGCTGAAGAGATATTTAATAAGCTAAGTCTTGAACAACAAGCAAGTCTCATTTTGCTTGCTCCGTGGGAAAAGAGGCAAGAGTTGATCCTCTTATCTACAAAAGCTCAACAATTAGTTCAAGCAATGCCTACAGAAGAACTGTTTTGGACCATAAAAGCCATAGGTATACAAGATTGTCTTGAACTCTTACGCATGGCAAGGGCTGACCAACTTCAATTTATGTTTGATTTAGACTGGTGGTTTAAAGATAAAATAGTACCAGAAAAGATCGTAGCATGGCTTTTACTTTTGTTTGAAGCAAGTGAAAATGTAGTCGCTAGATGGCTTGAGTGGATTTTAAAAAAGGATGAGACACTACTTCCAACAATAATGCATCCTTTTTTAACTATTTATAAAAGACCTGATGACATGGATATTCAAGAAGCAAGAGATATTTTCCCTGCTTTTACTTTGGATGATACATATTTCATTGAGTTTAAGAATAAAAAACTAGCACCTTTATGGATTAGAATGATTGAGATATTAATAGACTTTTTCCCCTCAGATTATAGAGACTTAATGGAATCAATACTAGTTGACATCCCAGCAGAGACACTTGAGTTTTCATATAGATGGAGAAACAGTAGATTAGCTGATTGGGGTATACCAGAATACTTTGAAGCAATAGATATATATGCTCCTTTAGATAAGGCAAAGTTAAAACGTATAGAAGTTCCTTTAAATGACATAGAAACAAATCAAGAACTTGTTATGCCAGCATTTGTTCCCACACTTTATATAGAAGATCTACCTTATTTAAGGGGTGCACTTGATATATTAGCAGGAACACATACAATGGGTCGAATTATAAAAGAATGGGTTTGGGTAGCTAATAAACTCTTAATAGCAGACTTAATAGATTTAGATGATCCTATTCAACTAAAACAAGTTATATTTAGGACTGCAGGACTCATTAATATAGCACTAGAAGATTTACATAAAGACACTAAAGAAGCACCTGAATCTATTTTAACCCATGTCTCACTTGAAGACCTTGTTAGGATTGCAAACACATCCATAAGGAATCTTAAATCTAATGCAATTCGACTTATTGATAGTAATATGGTACATCCAGAAGGCTGGTATTTAGAAGAAGAGGCCCAAAATAAATTCTTGGGACTTTTAACAAGACAGGTCCTGTATTGGGATAACGATGTTCAAGACTATAGGGGCTTTAAATCCCTAGATGAGATATCAGAGATACACCAATTACTTGCTAGTATAGAGGATTGGGCAAAAGTTATAAATCTTATAACTCCCCATTGGTCTAAGTGGCATAAGGGTATATTTGACCATACAAATATAGGAACAGCTAGAGAACTTACATGGAAAATAGCTTTTGCTACCTTTTTAGCCCAGATTTCTCTAAATAACATGTATGAGCTTAAACCTCTTAACAAAAAAGAACTTTTAAGTTTAAAGGACAAATGGTTTGATGAAAATATCAGGCTGAAAACTAAAATTATAAATGAATTAGTAGATTTTCTTTATAATAAAGAGCCAGGGCTTGATAAGAATAGATTTTATGAGATAATATATTCTACATTAAAGCCTTTGGAGGAATATTTTTATTCTTTAAAGGATAAAGAGATAGATCCTAGGTTTGTCGAGTCGTTATGGACTATTATAGACAACAATGTCTATAGAGATTCTATGAAAGATTTATAAACAATAACAAATTAAAAAGGGAAAAATATTCTAATGGAAAAAGCTATTAATAGCATAGGTACACTGTATGCTATAGGAGTAGGTCCAGGAGATTCAGAACTTCTAACGCTTAAGGCTGTAAGGATATTAAAAAATATATCAAATATATTTAGTGTTACATCTAGCTCTGAGTCAAAAAGTACAGCATTTGATATTGTTGCCCAGTATATTGGATCCAAAGCCAAATGCGTTCAACTTCACTTTCCAATGACAAAAAATAAACGTGTATTAGAAAATGCGTGGTATAACAATGCTAAGCAAGTATACAATGTTTTACGTCAAGGAGAAGATGCTGCCTTTATTACACTAGGAGATCCAAGCATTTATTCTACTTATTCTTATTTATGGGAGTATTTGTATAAAATTGATAGTAATATAAAAGTAGAGGTAATACCAGGTATTACCTCGTTTCAAGCTGCATCCGCACGTTTAAATATTCCATTAGTAAAAGGAGATGAATCTTTAACAGTCCTAACAGGTGTAAATGGCAACAAAAAATTAGAAGAAATATTTTCTATGTCCGATAACATAGTCATTATGAAGCTATATAGACATTGGAAAGAAATAGTTGAATTCTTAAGTTCTAAAAAAGATATAACACTAGCTCCAGTTATAAGTAGGTGTGGTCTAGATGGAGAAACGATATGGACAGATATAAGAAAGTTAGATCTAAATAAGCCTCCTTCTTATTTTACACTTTCTATTATAAAAAGGCTGGTTAAATGAAAAACCAACTATACCAAAAGACCTACAAAAAGCAATATAACTTCATAAGCTTCTTTGCTTTACTTGTCTTAATCCTTTCCATTTTTCAAGCCTGTAACTGGATTGAGCCCCAAAAGGTAAATGCCAGAAGATTTAAAGCGTTTGTTCGTTATGTCATAGATGGTGATACTATTGTTTTAGCAAATGGAGAAAAAGTCCGCTACTTGGGTATCAATGCTCCAGAGATAGCCCATTATGATCAACCTGCTCAGCCTTTTGGTATGGCAGCTACAAAATTTAACAAATCCATGGTATATCACAAGTGGGTTATTATTGATACAAAAGATGAAGGTAAAGATCAGTATGGAAGGCTTCTTGGCTTTATTTATTTAAAAAATGGTACATTTGTAAATCTACTGCTAATCAAAAATGGGCTTGCTTACTGTGATCTTACATGTGATATGCCCTTTCGTGATAGATTCATCAATGCCCAACGAATGGCAATGAGACAAAGGATTGGGATATGGTCTTTACCAATTAAAAATCCTGCACCTTATTATATTGGTAATAGGCGCTCTATGAGATTTCATTGTCCATGGTGTCCTTTGGGTAGACAGACCTCTAGGAGAAATCGTATAATCTTTAAAAATGCTTGGGATGCATACTGGAATGGTTATTTCCCTTGCAAACACTGTATCCTTAAAGAGTTAAAAAAGGGCTTAAATTATGAAGGAAAACATGGAAAAACCCATAGTAGTAGTACAAGATCCAATATTTCTAAAACACTATGCAGGTGCTACTCATATTGAATCTCCAAGAAGATTAGAAGTAATATATAAAAGATTAGAAGAGCCTGATATAAAAGGGCTGTACAAAAGAATTAAACCTAGGGCTGCTAAGATAGAAGAAATTTTGTGGAATCATAGCCAGCAACATATAGATAAAGTCGCTAATAGCAAAGGCAAGGACATAACTCAGTTTGACCCAGATACTTACGCAGGTCCTTATTCGTGGGATGCTGCAATTAATGCAGTAGGAGCATGTTTTAATTGTCTAGATGAATTATATAATAATAATTTTTATGCAGGCTTTGCCCTAGTAAGGCCACCAGGACACCATGCAGAGTATTCTAAGGCAAAGGGCTTTTGTCTTTTTAATAATGTAGCCTTGGCTGCACACTATGCAATTAATAAACTTGGAGCTAATAGGGTCTTAATTGTTGACTTTGATCTTCATCATGGGAATGGTACTCAATGGAGTTTTTATGAGGACCCAAATGTAGTTTATTTTTCAACACATCAATTTCCTTACTACCCTGGGACAGGAAGCCTTGATGAAGTTGGAAAAGCAGATGGTGAAGGCTTTACCGTTAATGTACCCCTTTTTAGAGGTATTAAAGATGGAGATATAGCCAATATATATGAACAAATACTTATGCCCATAGCCTATTCTTATAATCCAGATTTTATCTTAGTATCTGCTGGATTTGATATATATGAAGATGATCCTTTAGGTGGATTTCAAGTCTCAATCCGTGGATTTTCTCTCATTGCAAATTATTTATTTGATATCTCTAAACATGTATGTCCTGGACGTCTATTTTTTGTCTTAGAAGGTGGCTATAATATGTATGGATTAAGTGAGGGGGTTGCTACTATAATAAAAGAAATAGCTTTAACCCAAAGAGATAGGATATTTGATGCAGAATTATCCCTCTCCCCTTCTGTTGGGATCCTTGATGTAATTTCCGAGGTCAAAAAGATCTATAGTAACTACTGGAAATTCTAATAATAAACATAAAATGTCAATAAAAAAGAGGGTAAGCATTTATCTTACCCTCTTTTTTAGCTTAAGAAAAATTAATTTTAGAAGCGGAATTGATACATTACTCTAAATCTGTAGTCATTTTGGCTAGATGTGCTTGTAGCATAATTTGTAATTCCTGCAGCAGCAGCTTCAGATGGACTAATACCATCTAGATTTCTGTATAACCAAGAGACATCCACTGCAATCATCTGATTAAATCCATCTATATAGTAGTTTGCACCAAGTACATACTGTTGAAGATCTTTTTCTACAGTGTAACCATGAGTTGTTGGAACTAACCCTAATCCAGTCTCAAGAGATTTTGTTACATCGTTGTCATATATCCTTTGTAGATATGCATACTTAGCAGTGAGTTCAATCTTTTTGGGTACTATGAAATAACCAAGATTAAGTCTTGCTCCAACTTTATCCCAATGTCTTTCTGGAATTCCAGCAACACTTGCATTTGGATTTCTTACATACTCTTCCCATGCACCTTCTAGATCACAAGAGAAGCCCTTGTAACGGAAAAGGAGGGCAGAATCAAAACCATAGTTTGCAACATCATAAGTAGCACTATGAGGGCTACCAGTAGAATCATAATATTTGGTCAATCTATCCTTAGTAGTAAATCCTGCTACAACAAATGCAGCCAAAGGCTTTGTATTGTAAGCATAGTCTCCTTGGGTAGTATAGTTATGAAATCCCTTTTTCCCCATAGGTCCTTTTGGATCAGAACCTGGTAAGAAGTTTATACCTAAACGGAAACAATAAAGCATATCTGGGCTTGTACCCGCATATTCCTTAGTATCTCTACCATTATAGACGCCTAACCAATATGCTAAAAACTGCTTTCTACCAAAAAGATCTACATAACCATTGAGTTCTATGCCCTGAGAACGATAAAGCTCTATCCCACCTGTTGGGAATAAAGTAGTCTTATTGTAGTTACTACCAACACTAATACCTGAATTTCCGCCAGGGAAATCATAATATTTATTCCCTAATACATCTTTATATTCTTCAGAATCACCAGTAAAGATAGTTCTGTCTGTACCATCTTGGGCAAAACCACTCTGCCAAAATTCAATGCTAAAAGGTATCTTCATGCGTCCAAGCTGGACACGAGCAAAGCTATATTTTTGCCACCTTAAAAAGGCATCCATTGCATAGGTAGTTTTTTCTAACTGAATCTGTAAGAAGTATTTCCAGTTAGGTGTTGGAGCTGTTCCATCAATTAGCAAACGACAACGTCTCATTGTAAATGAGCTATAGTTTTCTTGATTTGTAGAGATAATGTTGTCTGTATCAACATAAGTGTAGCGAAGCTGTATAGCACTTCTTATACGTAACTTATAACTATAGTTACTGTTTTCTGGTTTATACTCAAACCTAAAACCATTCTTCCAATACACCTTTGTCGCGGCTATTGACGACACCGTCCAACAGATACACATAACCGCGGCAACCAGTGCACCCAAAAACTTCCATCTTGAACTGTTACGTGCGCCTCTTTCTTTGAGCTTTCTCATAACATCGCCTCCCATATGATTTAGTATTTTAGGTGTCGCAAAGCCCTTGCCCCCTTGAGTTACAGAAAACGAGCAAAGCTGTCAAGTTGAAAATTATAAAAATGCTCAAATAATTACATGTGTGTATATATAAATATAGTTCTAAGAGGATAAATAGTTTTTCTTTGATTTAATTCTTGTAATATCAGGATTATAAATCAGAAGGCATTAGATGACATTATTAGAGGAGAATAAGGAATCTAAGATACCATTAATTAATGTAAAAATTTCATAGATGTTACAATTGCTTCTGCTAAATCTTTTAACTTAATATGTTGCCTTCTACTTTCCTTTTGCATTATACGCATTGCTTCATTACCATCAATACCCCTTAACCTCATCAAAACTTCCTTTGCCCTTTCAACTATCTTTCTATCTCTTAACTGTTCTTCTAAATCTATGACTTGGTTTTTCATATTATTTAAATCCTGAGCATTACTATAAGCAGTCTCTAATGCGAGTATTACATCATCAATAAAAACAGGCTTTACTAAGTAACCTAATACTCCAGCATTTTTAATCTTTTTAATATTATCTCTATCTGTATGTGCAGTAATTAAGACTACGGGGATAAAAGAGCTTCTATCCTTATTAATCTTTCTTGCTGCCTCTATACCATCTAATTTAGGCATTCGAATATCCATTAAAATTAAATCAGGATTAAATCTCTTGGCAAGCTCTACTGCTTCTATACCATTTTTAGCTATATCAATTACTTCATATCCAGCTTCTATGAGCCCTTTTTTTAATTCATTAGCAAAAAACTTATCATCTTCTACTATAAGAATCTTTTTTAACGATGAGGGACTTTCTTTTTTAGATACCATCTCCACCATTTAAACACTCTTAAATAGTCAAAGCTTTTTAAGCTAACCCCCCTAAAAAAATTGGCTGGGGGACTAGGATTCGAACCTAGATAAGCAGATCCAGAGTCTGCTGTCCTGCCGTTAGACGATCCCCCAGCTCATCACGAACAAAAGATACATGAACACCTTTAAATGTCAAGAGAAAAATTAATAACTCTCTCTTTCTACAGGTGCAGTAAGCCTTATTGTCTCTACCACCTGTTCTGGATCATCTACAATATGAAATATAGAAAGATCTTCTTTATTTATTGCTTTATTTTCAAGCAATGACTGCGAAATCCAATCAACTAACCCTTTCCAATACTCACTATTTACCAAAATAACAGGTATAGGCTTGATCTTTTTTGTCTGAATAAGGGTTATTGTTTCAAAAAATTCATCTAGAGTCCCAAAACCTCCTGGCATACACACAATAGCTACGGCATAGCGTATGAGCATTACCTTTCGTACAAAAAAATATCTAAATTCAACATGCAGATTGGTATATGGATTTAAAGACTGTTCATGAGGAAGCTTAATATTAAGCCCTGCAGAAAGTCCCCCTGCTTCAAAACAACCCTTATTAGCTGCCTCCATAACCCCTGGGCCACCACCAGTTACTACAGAAAAACCTGCCTTAGCAAGCCCTTTACCTATTTTATAGGCATCTTTATATATCTTGCTGTTAGAGTCTACCCTAGCTGAACCAAATATTGTAACTGCTGGATAAACCTGACAAAGTGTCTCAAAGCCCTCTACAAATTCTGCCAATATCCTAAACATGCGCCAAGACTCTTGTGCACTTAGAGTCTCAAGCACATAAGGATGATCAGGTTTTGTCTTACTACCACAAAACATCTAAAATAAAACTCCTTTTAAAATTTATAATTTAGGAAGAATTCTACTAACCCTTTCAAAAAGATCCTCTTCATTTATAGTTACAAGCCTTTTATCTTCCATAAGAATACGCCCAGAGACAATTACATCCCTTACATCAGATTTAGATGCTGAATAAACAATCAATGAGATTGGATTATGGCATGGAAACAGATGAGGCTTATCTAACTCTATTGTAATTATATCTGCTAAAGCCCCAGGAGAAATAACCCCTAGATCACTTCTTCCTAAACATCTTGCTGCTCCAGATGTAGCCATTTCTAAAACCTTAGTAGCAGGTAAGAGTGTAGGATCATGATTAACTCCCTTTTGAAGCTTTGCTACAACATCCATCTCTCCAAACATATCTAAATCGTTGTTACTTGCAGCCCCATCTGTGCCCAAAAATACATCCACATCCTTAGACAAGAGCTCTTTTATAGGGGCAATTCCTGAAGCAAGTTTTAAATTGCTTTCTGGACAATGAGCAACCTTTACCTTATGCCTACTTAGAGCCTCTATATCTTGCTCCTCTAAAACTACACAATGTGCAAATATAGAATTGGGTCTTAATAATCCTAGGCTTTCAAGATATTGTACCGGTGTTAAACCTCTTTTAAACTTTATCTCATTAAACTCCCACTGTGTCTCAGATACATGAATATGTAAAATTAGCCCGTCTTCATCTGCCTGATTAAGAGCTGCCTTTAAAAGCTCTTCATCACAAGTATAGGGAGTATGAGGACAAACTGTAACAGTAATCCTAGGATGCCCCTTCCACTTATTAAAAAGCCTCTTAGTCTCCTTTAATGCATCATAACCAGATGGAAAGGCAGGAGTTGCAAAATCAAACAACCCCTCCCCTATCCACGCCCTCATTCCTACCTTATCAACAACCTCTGCTACATGGTCTTCAAAAATATACATATCGACAAAAGAAGTCGTACCACTTCTTATCATCTCAGCACATGCTAGTTCTGTCCCTAATGCTACTTTCTCTGGTGTAAGTTTAGTCTCTGCTGGGAATATGTACTCCTCTAACCACTTTTTAAGAGGTAAATCATCTGCAAGACCTCTAAATAAAGTCATTGGAACATGAGTGTGGGCATTTATAAGCCCTGGCATCAAAAGGGCATTTGTCCTATCTAAAACCTTAAGAGGTTCATATCTTTCAAGTAACTTATTCGTAGGTCCAATCTCTATTATCTTTTCTTTATCAATTGCTACAGCCTCATTTTCTATTGGCTCAACAAAAGGATCTGTAATTATATATCTTGCCCTTATCAAAAGAGAAATCTTCTTTTTCGACATCTATAAATCCTCCAAAATTGCCCTTATTAAAAGGGCTAGCTTTTCTTCAGCACGACTTGCCTTTTCTATAACATCTTCTATCAAAATAGGATTAAAATTATCTGGATCATTTACATTTGCTATAACACTTATGCCTAAAACATCTAAGCCTGAATGAACTGCTGCTATCACCTCTGGTACAAGAGACATTGCAACTGCATCCGCACCTATTAACCTTAAAAATCTCGTCTCTGCAGGTGTTTCAAGACTAGGTCCTGCAACTGCTACAAATACACCCTCTTTAAGATTGATACCAAGAAGTTTGGCCTTACTGTGTGCAAGCTCTCTTAATTCTCTTTTATATGCCCTTGACATATCAGGAAATCTTTCACCCCAATTGGGATTATTTTCACCCCTTAAAGGATTATCAGGGATTAGATTTATATGGTCTTTTATGAGCATTAGGTCCCCTGCACAAAAAGATAGATTAAGCCCACCAGAGGCATTTGATGTAATTAGAACCTGAGCGCCACACTCTTTAAGAACCCTTACAGGGAAAGCAACCTCTTTGGCACTATATCCTTCATAATAATGAAATCTACCTTGAAATATAAATACTGGTACACCTGATAAAAATCCTATATTAAGACAACCAGCATGAGATGGAGATGTGGAACGCAAAAATCCAGGGATGTCCTTGTAAGCTAAACAATAGCTGTCTTCAAGCCTTTTTGCTAAAGCACCAAGGCCTGTTCCCAAAATAATACCTACCTTAGGCTTAATAGATACCTTAGAACAAATAAAATCCACCGCTTTTAAAACTTTACTTGTATAATCGTCCATAATTAGGTATGGATAGAAGAAAGAAGAAAAATTGTCAATCACTGAAATACAAAAAAGAGAAATAAAATGTATAATAAAGACACAACCAAAGATGAAAAAACAACTAAAATAAGTTTTCCATGGATTCCTGTTATAGCCTTTTTAACAGGCTTTGCAGGTATGAGGATAGGACTTGATCTTTTAAGGTATAAAAGGCAAAACAAAGACAATAACCCTAATCAAAAAAAGGAGGAAGAAGATGTCTCTTAAGGCCTATATACTCATAAACACTAATATTGGGAAAACAGATGAGGTGATAGAGTCTCTATCCAAAATGCCGGAGGTAAAACATCTAGATGTTATTATGGGCCCTTATGACATTATAGCACAGATCGAAACTGAAGATCATGAAAGCCTTGCAGAAACTGTTATGACAAAGCTTCAAAAGATTGAAGCAATAAGACACACTATGACCTGCCCTGTTGTAAAAAGTGGAACCATATAAAAACTTTGTTTTAATTCATAAGAGCTAATCACATACAGGAAGGAGGCCTTAAAATACCTCCTTCCTTTTCTATTAATACTTTTTTATTCTACATTATGTAAAAAGCCGAGGTCCTAAGAATGAACCCTTATCTTGCGTTTATAATTGGAGCAATACTTTTAGATTATGGACTAAATCTCTTAGTGTCTATTTTAACTATTAAATCATTAGATCCTAATTTGCCTCAAGAATTTAAAGATGTATTTGATGAAAAAAAGTATCTAACTTCTCAAGAATATACCAAGACTGTCAATAAATTCTCTATAGTTAAAGATACTATAATGACCATAATAGTCTTATGCTTTATCCTATTAGGTGGCTTTAATAAGTTAGATGTGTGGGTAAGAAGCCTTGGCTTTTCTGAAATAATAACAGGATTAATATTTATTGGCGTGTTATTCTTAGGTATGATGTTATTAGAACTCCCATTTTCTTTATATTCCACATTTGTAATTGAAGAGCGTTTTGGTTTTAACAAAACAACTATTAAGACCTTTATATTAGATACTATAAAGACACTTTTTCTTTCTGTAATAATAGGTGCTCCAATTATCTATGCTATTTTATGGTTCTTTGATTGGGCAGGAACTAGTGCTTGGCTTTATTGTTGGGCAACTGTTACGATCATCTTAATAATAATCCAATTCTTGGCTCCTGTTATAATTTTCCCTCTATTTAATAAATTTACCCCATTACCAGATGGTGAATTAAAAGATGCCATAATGAGCTATGTAAAAGAACAAAAATTCCCTATAAAAGGCGTTTATACAATGGATAGCTCTAAAAGATCTACAAAATTAAATGCCTTTTTTACTGGGTTTGGACGATTTAGAAGGATTGTCTTCTTTGACACCCTTATAGATAAATTAACTCCAAAAGAAATAGTAGCTGTATTAGCCCATGAAACAGGTCATTTTAAATTAAAGCATATCTTTAAAATCATGTTTGTGTCTATAATTCAAATGGGGGTTATGTTTTATCTATTGTCCATTTTCATAAATAACCGCTTACTCTTTAACGCTTTTAAAATGACCCATCTATCTGTATATGCATCTTTAGTATTTTTTGCATTTTTATACACTCCAATATCAAATATTTTATCTATAGTTTTTAACTATATATCAAAAAGACACGAATTTGAGGCAGATAAATTTGCAGTACTTACTACAAAGAATTCAAAAGACTTAATAACAGCGCTAAAAAAATTAAGTGTTAATAATATGTCTAATCTTACTCCCCATCCATTGGATGTGTTTTTAAATTATTCTCATCCTCCTATACTAAGAAGGATAAACTATATTAAGGAGATAGGAGAAAAACTAGAAAGCAATTCAAAATGATAAAAAAATATCTTGAAATAAAAAAAAATTAAAAAATCAAATTGACGATTTAAAAGATTTACAGTATTTCTTTTAGGGCTAACTCAGATAGCGATCTTTAAAAGCCCGGGTGGTGGAATTGGTAGACACAAGGGACTTAAAATCCCTTGGGGCTTTGCCCCGTGCGAGTTCGACTCTCGCCCCGGGCACCAAAAAGAAAAAAAGCCAGTTAGATATTTTCTAACTGGCTTTTTTGGTTTTTTTATTTATTTTTTATATCTTAAAATTTATTACTTTGTTTTGCTTTATCTTTATATTTTACTAATTTAACTTATCTAATGCTTCAAGTATCATAAGTCCAGCCTCATTTACACTGGATTTACCTGCAAGTTTTGAAGCCCTTAATATAAGCATTTCTTTCCCAAATGTTACAGGATCTAAACCAGATATCTTTACAGCTTGTTTTATATTTTTAGGTAGCACCCTAATCTTATGTTCTTTTGTATAAACAGTTCCTACTTCTCTTAAGGCCTCTAGAACTCTAACAGCAAGAGGAGTAATTGGGTTTGCAAAGCCTTCAGGTGTTCCTGATAATGCCCTTTTTATAAGGGCTCCAGCTTCTGTTAATGCAATAGCTTCATTTTGAAGTATATCTATATAACCCCTTGCCTCTAACTTATTTAGAGCATAGCTAAGTTCTTCTTGCCATGTTTCGTCAAACTTTGAGTATACATCCGAAATGAAAAAGCCTTTTTCTGGAATAGTTTGTAACACTTTTAGTTCAAATCTAGTTATGTGTGGCAATCTTCTTATGTTATAGGCTAAATCTGCATATAGTTTTCCAGCTTCTGTTGGCTCTGCAACTCCTATTAGTAATCTATCTTTTGCTTCCTCATACCAGTTTATATTAGGTGCACCAAATTCTTTATTTGTGATAGTTATAGCCTTAACTGATGTAGAAGGAATGTCTCTAACTCCTCTTTTATCTACATCTTCTAAGACCTTTTTACCAAATTCTGTTAAATAATATACCTTTTTTTCTTCTAACTCTTTAGTTCTAATAAGATTAAAAGATTCTAATGTGTATAAGGATTCTTGGACAACATCACCCATCTTTTCTCGCCATCTGTTTCCCTTTTCATAAAAGCTTTTAAAGAGTTCTTCTACGTTTTTTACATCTTCAAATTTCTTTTTTATTTCTTCTTTTCGTTGATATCCAATATCTTGATATATCCTTCTACCATAATAGTTAAATAGATGTTTATATTCTTTAGCTGGCTTATATAATAAAATATCTATTAGTTGATCTGATGTAGGTAATATTTCTGGATTATCCTTATGTTTATCCCAGCATTCTCTAATACCTTTTAAGAGTTCAATATCTATTAAATCAACATTAAATGTCTTAACAGGTTTAAATTCATGTTCTTTCCATATTCTATATGCCTCTAATATATATTCTCCAGCAGGTAATAGGTCTCCATTTTCATTAATGTACGCACAGGCTAAAAGAAATTCTTTTTCAGTATCAGTTAATTCTTCTGTTCCGTAATCTACCACTTTTTCCACAGATAACATAATATCTTCAGATACTAATATATCAAAAGCAGGTGCTATATAGTTGCAAGCTTCTTTTACATTTTTACCTAAAGCAGTTACATTATATATATCTGATGTTGGAACAGAAAAGGCAATTAATCGCATAGACTCTAGTATGAGGGGGAATCTACCACCAGCAGGAAGTCTAGAGGAATTAGTTGGTCCTGCAGGCATATTTTTAATATATTCATATAATTCTTTGTTAATTATAAGTTTGGGATGAGCATTTATAAATACCTCGTATATATCTTTAGCATATTTATTTATGACTTTAAATATACCTTTTTTTTCTATTTTTCTTTCTTCAATAAAGCCTCTCTTTTCTAATTCATTTAATGTTAATTCACCTGGTATATCATCGTTTTTAATAGCAGTTTCAATCATCATTAATATTTCTGAGCCTATCCATCTATATTTTTCATCCCAATTAGATGGATGATCTATAAGATTATTATTTATCATTTCTTTTATTATATTAGCTAAAGCTCTACCCCAGTAAGTTAGAGTATATTCTAATGGCCTTTCCATTCTCATTAAGTTTGCAAATTCTAACTCAATAAATGGAGTAGCTTCACTATCGGTTGATAGTTGATGTATTGGATGTTTATTTAATTCGTCTTCTCTTGTTATAATTAGAGCAAGAGCATGTTCTTTTCTTATTATCATATATATTATCCTCCTACTTTTTTCTTTTGTTTTTGATTGTATATATCAATCTCAGAATTAGTTATTTAGAATATAAGATTTGTATTTTTAAATGCAAGACTATAATAATAATCTTATATTTATAAGCCGACTTATGACATAAAAACAAATTATGCTAGCAGTAAAATAACCGAATTGTACTGATTTTTTAATTCTAACTTAAGCTATGAATTATTCTTAATTACAAATAACCTGTCTAATTTTTCCTTTGATTTTGTAACAGTTTTGTAAAGACTTTAACAACAATTTGACCTTAAATATTTGTATAAAATACTTAATAGGATCGACAAGTGAAGTGATAACCCATAACAAATGTTCATATTGAAAGGGGGTGAGAGTTAAAAATTTAGGGAGACAAATACGGTTTGGGATCAGTCTTTGACTGGGCTTTAAAGAGTAACAACTTGTAAGGAGTTAACCTATGAGTGATATAGGAGGGACAAAGGGAGCGGTAATAGTTGGATTTATTATAGGCTTTTTTATAGCTATACTTTTAGCCCTATTTGCCGCCTCTAAGATTGAATCTACAAGCACTGTTAAGTTTTGTTCTTCCTGCCATGAGATGAAGATCTTTCGAGATACATGGGCTGAAGCTGTACATGGATCAGATCAACTAGGTGTTATGAAGGCAAAATGTGTAGATTGTCATCTGCCTCATGAGGGAGTAGTTGATTATCTCATAACAAAATCGGAAGCTGGGATCCATGACTATTTAGCACATATTCGTGGCAAAAAGACTGATTGGATCTCCAAATGGAAAAACAGAGGCCCTCATGCTCATGGTGCGTATGAGTCTGGCTGTAAAAGGTGTCATAAAGAACTTATTGCTCCAGGGATTCCAATAAAGGCCTTTACTGCTCACAGAGCATATGAATTAGGGGAGACAAAACTTAATTGTATAGATTGTCATCATATGGCTGGACATGGAGATTTAGTCCTAGCCATTATGGAGTCAAAGAATAAATGAAATAAATGTTAAATGTTAAGGAGGGATTATGTGTCTTTCTAAAAGACCGCTCTTGTTTGTAATTTGTTTAAGTTTTTTAACAATGGTTATGGCTAATTCCGCTTTAGCCGCTAAGGATAAAAAGGTCTATTATCCTGATTTGTCTAAGGTAAAAAAGATACTTATAAAAAGGGGTTACTCAAAAGTAGCTATTAAGTGTATAGAGTGTCATGCTAAAAAGACCCCAGGGATTGTTGAAGATTGGAAGTCCAGCCGCATGGCCCATGCAGGGGTGTCATGTTATGATTGCCATGTTGTTCCAAAGAGTTCTCCTTTGGCAAGTCAGTGTGAAGGGATGAGAGGAAGCAATGTCTATACAACCCCTGTTGTTACTCCTAAGACATGCGGACGTTGTCATCCTACAGAGGTTAAGCAATTTGAAAAAAGTGGTCATGCAAAGCTTGCTAGTGCACCAGTAGTAGAGAAGAAAAAGTTTATAAAGCTTTGTTACTACCTTGAAGGTGGTCAATTTGCTGGTGTTCCAGAAGGTAGCAAATTGACACTTGCACCAAGACAAACTGGATGTCAGATGTGTCATGGTTGTGTTGTAAAGCTTGGACCAGATAAGAAACCAGTAGATGGTTGGACTGGTGGAATTGGTACAAGATACCCTGATGGCTCTATTGGAAACTGCATTGTATGTCATAACCGTCATGCATTTAGCATCGCAGAGGCTAGAAAGCCTGAGGCATGTGGAAAATGTCACTTAGGTCCTGATCATCCAGATATTGAAATCTATTATGAGAGTAGCCATGGACAAAGATTCTTAACAGAGGGTGAGCATTGGAAATGGGATAGTGCTCCAGATACATGGGAGCCTGGAGATTATTCTGCTCCTACTTGTGCTACCTGTCATATGAGTGGAATTGGTAAGTTAAGTCCTACTCATAATATCAGCGAACGTCTTAAATGGGATTTAGTGCATCCAAAGAGTGTTATAAGAAGTGGACTTCGTGGAGATGGTGTAAAAGGTCGCCAGCTTATGAGAGAAGTTTGTCTAAATTGTCATAGCAAACTCTTTGTAGATACTCAATTTGATAAGCTTGATAGAACTGTTGAACTTTATAACTTCTACGAAACCAATGCTAAAAAGATGTTAACCACTCTCAAGTCAAAAGGACTTCTTAAAAAAGATCCTTGGAGTGATCCAATACAAGAACTCTACTACTACTTATGGCACCACTGTGGTCGTCGTATAAGACATGGTGCTGCAATGGATGGTCCAGACTATGCTCATTGGCATGGATTCTTCCAGCTCTTCCAGATGTATAAAGATATGCAAGCCCTTTATAACTATAGGATGAAACACAATAAGATCGAAGAGTTAAGCCCAGTAATGTCAACAGGTCCTCTTTAATAGGTAAGACTGTGGGTGGGAGTGCCCACCCACAGTAATCTAAAAAATAAAAAGCTTGGGGAGGGATGTTATGTTTAATACCTATAAGATAAAAAGATGGAGTATTTTTATAGTTTTGTTTTTGGTTGCTGTTTTCTGGAATGTTCAATTTGCTAGCGCAGGTATAGTAGAAGATTTTTCTAATGCCTTAAAAAGTGGAAAACCAACATTAGAGTTGAGACTTGCCTATGAATATGTAAATAACAATGAACTTTCTTATCCGAATAAACATCCAGGTAATGAAATAAGTCTTAGAACAAGGGTTGGATATAGAACTGGCGAGTTTTTAAAGACTACAGCATATATTCAGCTTCAAAATGTTACTAATTTAATGGAACAGTTTAGTTTTAAAAAGGGCTATCCTGCCAAATTAGAAGGTGATACGGCTCAAGATTTTATTGGTGATCCTGATGGTAGCCGTGTTCAACAGGCATATTTAGATTTTCATTTTATTCCTCAGACACTCATTCGTCTAGGTCGTCAAGAAATTACACTTGATGATCATAGACTTATTGGAAATGTAAATTGGCGTCAAAATGGTCAGTCTTTTGATGCCTTAACAATTATAAATCATTCTGTACCAAATCTTACACTTTTTGCAAGCTACATAAATCAAGTAAATACAATATTTTTAGGACATATGGACTTAGATGCATTTTATCTCTTCCACGCTACTTATACAGGGATTAAGGGACAAAGTATTAGCGCATTTGTGTATCTTTTAGATACAGAAGATGATACTCCAAGCGCAAGAGATTGTAGTACTTATGGGGTAAGAGCAAATGGTAATGTGCCAATATTAAAGTCCTTTGCACTTAAATATGCAGTTGACTATGCACATCAAGGGGATTTTCAAGATGGAGAAGACCACAATGCAAATATGTTTAATATGTTTTTAGGTGCAAAAGTCAATGTATTTAATATAGGCGCAGGCTTTAGTTACATATCTGGACAAGATGGCAAGGATCGTCCTTTTGATACTCTATTTAGCACAGCACACAAGTTTAATGGCTGGGCAGATGAGTTTTTAGCAACAAATGGTGGCAAATTGACCCCAGGACTTGAAGACTACTATGTACAGGCAGGTGTTCAAGCTATAGGAATAAAGTTTTTAGCTGTTTATCACTATTTTGATACTACAGATGAGAAGAATCAATTTGATGGTACATATGGAGATGAGATAGATCTTCTTGCTGCAAGAAAGCTCACCAAAAATCTAAGTACTTTATTAAAGTTTGCTTATTACAATCGTAAAGACAATGAATCTAGTGGGTATTTAAATCCAACTACAGATAAGACAGTTGTTTGGGCAAGACTTATCTATAAATTTTAAGCCTTTTTAATAAGGAGGAGGTTGTGAAAAGAATAATATTATCTCTAGTTGTCTTGCTCTTTATGGTGTCAATTATTGGGGCGTGTGCATTTAGATGTCCATGTGGTTGTTTTAGAGCTAAGGATTCTAATACTAATACAAATAGACAAATAGCACTCAACAAAGATCCTAAGCCTAAAACACTACGCAAACATCCTAAGCTATCTTCTCAACAAAAACTTATTGCATGTGCTACATGCCATAAAGAGGTTACACCAAAGATATATAAGCAGTGGTACAACTCAGGCCATGGACTAGATAATGTCAAATGTTTTCAGTGCCATGGTACATATGAGAATTTTAGGGCTATCCCAGACCCAAGTACATGTGCAGCCTGCCATGCAAAAGAATATAAGAAGAGTGTAACTGGTAAAACATGCTGGCAGTGTCATCCTGCACATAGGTTTACTGTCCATAAGTAGCTTAGGAGGTTAAGCATGGGAATTACTAGACGTGAATTTATAAAAAGGGCAGCAGCTTTAACTGCTGCTTCATATATAGGTATGAACCTACCTGATGGTTTTGAAGATATAGCCCATGCAACAGATGTTGATAAGTGGGTACGCGGTTCTTGTCGTTTTTGTGGTGTTGGTTGCAGGGTAGAGTTAGGTGTTAAAAATGGAAGGGCGGTTGCTATAAGAGGAGTTTCTGATTCTAGAACTAATATGGGTTTTTTGTGTATGAAAGGGATGCTTTTTTATAAGTTAATGTCTCACCCTGAGCGTCTAAAGAAACCCCTTTATAGAGCAAACAAAAACCAGCCCTTTAAAGAGATATCTTGGGATCAAGCGCTTGATATTGCTGCTAAAGAATTTGCTAAGGCTGTTAAGAGTTATGGTAGTAACTCTGTTGCATATTATGGTTCAGGTCAAGCCCTAACTGAAGAGACATATATATTCCAAAAGGTGATGAGGGCTGGCCTTAAAACAAATAATGTAGAGGGTAATCCAAGACTATGTATGGCAAGTGCTGTTGGTGGTTATGTGACATCTTTTGGTGCTGATGAACCAATAGGTGCATATCGAGACATAGAAAAATGTAACTGTTTCTTTATTATTGGGAGTAATATGGCAGAAGCCCACCCTGTACTATTTAGAAGGGTGATGAGACGTAAATTAAATAATCCAGACACAGTTAAAGTAATAAATGCTGATCCTCGGGTGTCTCCTACATCAAGAATTGCAGATATACATCTTAAGTTTGAACCTGGTACAGATCTAGCCCTTTTAAATGCAATGGCTTATGTAATTCTTGATGAAAAGTTATATAATGAGGATTTTATAAAAAACTATGCTACGTTTCGTGTTGGTAAAAAGGTTGAGGTAAGCTTTGAAAAATATAAGGAATTTATTTCTAAATATAGTCCAGAAAAGGCTGCTAGGATATGTGGTGGCAATATTACTGCTGAAAACATAAGGAAAGTTGCCCGTTGGTTTGCCAATTCCATGGCTACAATGAGTATGTGGACAATGGGCATAAACCAGCGTAAGAGAGGTGTATGGGCAAATAACCTTATTCATAATCTACATATCCTTACAGGACAGCTTTGTAAGCCAGGGGCAGATAGCTTTTCCTTAACAGGACAGCCTAATGCCTGTGGTGGGGTTAGAGAAGGTGGAGGGCTTTGTCATATATTACCAGCTCATAGGCTTGTTAAAAATGATAAGGAGCGTCACGAAGTAGAAGAACTCTGGGGAGTACCTAAAGGAAGAATTCCTGCCAAACCTGGCTATCACACAATTGCCATGTTTAAGGCAGTAAATGAGGGCAAGATAAAGGCCATTTGGATAAATTGTACTAGTCCTGCTCAAAGCCTTCCAAACTGTGATCCTTATAGAAGAGGAATGCTAAGGGATGATGTCTTTATGGTTGTTACAGACATCTTTCCTACAAAGACTACAGAGCTTGCCAATCTAATATTGCCAACAGCATTTCATTTTGAAAAAACAGGTGTCTTTGGCTGCACTGAACGTAGATCCCAACTTACTACAAAGGCGGTTGATCCACCTGGTGAAGCCAAGCCAGAGGTATGGATTGTACGTGAATGGGCACTTAGATTAGCAAAAGAATTAAATGATCCTGTAATAAAGAAATGTGTAGAGCCATTTTTAGGAAAAGAGGAAGGCTATGAGCTTTCTAAAGCAATATGGGAAGAATATACACAAAAACTTACTAAAAATAGAGATAATGATCTAAGTGGTGCTACTTATGATGTACTTAAGAAGTTACCTGATGGAGTGCAATGGCCAGCTCCAACAAAAGAATTTGCTTTAAAAGGTGGTACATATAAAAAGTTTGTAAGAGGGATAGATCCTCTAGCAGATAAATATGCTATAAACGATTTGCCATACCAGTTTTATGGTGAAGCCCATCATGATAAAAAATTATGGATATGGCTTAGACCATATAAGGGTCCTGCAGAACCACCTGATGAACAATATCCATTTTACTTATCAACAGGAAGGGTTATTGATCACTGGCATACAAGCAGTATGACCGGAAGAATCTTAGAACTTATGAGGGCTAACCCTTATGCATTTGTAGAGATAAATCCCAAAGACGCAAAGAAATTGGGAATAAGCCCTGGAGATATGGTTTTAGTTGAATCCAGACGAGGCAAGAATTTACTTCCTGCCAAGATATATGAGGGGCCAATAGAAGGTATGGTGTTTGTCTATTGGCATGATATGTTTGAAGACAGGATGATAAACAAGGTTACAAAGGATGCCTATGATCCTGGTTCAAAAGAGCCAGAGTTTAAGATTTGTGCTTGTAGAATAAGGCGTGTATCTGGTCCCAAACCTTTAACCCCCTACATCGTACGGAAGAATTGGCCAAGTGATTGGCATCCTTCTTCCTAGTTAGGTTATACACTTTGGGGATGGGGATTCCCATCCCCTTTTAAATTATGGAGGCTATTTATGCCTATAGGTGGTTTTGTTGTAATGGTAGATCCAAAAGAACAAGATTTAGTAGTTAAAAAGCTTAAGCACAAAGATTTTGTTGAAGTATATGGTTCAGATAAAAAAGGAAACATTGTCATTGTAATAGATACACATAGTTCAGATGAAATGGAAGATATAGTAAAAGAGATCTCTCTTATAAGTGGGGTATTATCTGTTGGTCTAACATATTTACATGCCGAAGATGAAGTAGAGAGGATTGAAAAAGGTGAATACATCCCAAAAATCAAAGGAAGACAAAGAGGATTCTTACACTAGGAGAGATTTTTTACTAACGGCTTCTATAGGAGGATTTTCTCTTTTAAACACCTTTAAAAGTGGTGATATTAGATCTCACTCTCCAGTGAAGACAAATGTATTAAGACCTCCTGGAGCAGTTTGTGAAGATATTTTTTTAAGTAAATGTATTCGTTGTGGAAGATGTGTAGAGGTTTGTCCTTATAGAGCAATAAAACCTTTAGATATTCGTTATGGTGTATATGCAGGCAGTCCCCTTATACATGTGTTAGATATCCCGTGTTATCTATGTATGAAGTGTGTCCATATATGTCCTACTGGTACTCTTAGACCTGTTGCTATGAAAGATGTAAGGATGGGACTTGCTGTAATAGATAAACACACATGCATTACTTGGAAAGGAGAGGCACTTTGTAGGACATGCTATAATGTATGCCCTTTTAAGGAAAAAGCAATCCATTTAGATGAGTTACGTCCTGTTGTAGACGAAAGATACTGTACTGGTTGTGGTATATGTGCACATGGTTGTCCTGTTACAAATAAGGAAGGCTTAAAAGGTATAAATATAAGACCTATTTACGCATTTAAGTCCCAAAGATGAAAAATAAAAAAAGAAATAAAAGTTATAAATGGAGTAATAGGCGATTCTTAATACAATTTGGAGCCTTCTTGTTGATACTTATAGCTCCATTTTTAAACTACTATCTTCGTATAAATTTTGTTCAAGGTTGGTATCAATCTATAAGTATAGGAAGACTTTGGTTTGTATCTCCACTTGAGGGACTTGAAAGTATCCTTACTTCTAAACTTATATATCTACCACTCCTAATAGGTATGGCACTGCCTATCTTACTTGCTCTTTTGTTAGGAAGAGTCTTTTGTGCATGGATATGTCCTATAAGCTTTTTAAGCGAACTTATTGATAGATTAATTAGAATCTTTTCTAAAAAAAGATATAGAAAAGACTTAATTAAGCTTCCTAAAAGGCTATTTTGGTTTTCTCTTATTATTGAAATAACATTAGCTATGATACTTGGTACTCCAATATTTGTCTTTTTATCTCCACCAGGATTAGTTGGAAGAGAGATTATGATGGCGGTATTCTTTCATACCTTTGTATTAGAGGGTATTGTTGTATTTATAGTGCTCGGACTTCATATGCTAACTAGGCGTTTTTTCTGTCGTTATTTATGCCCTCTTGGAGCATTACTTGGAATAATAGGAGCAAAAAGAAGGCTTGTAGTAATACATAATCCATCTATTTGTAATAGATGTGGAATGTGTAAAAATGCCTGTCCACTTGATCTTAACCCCACAAAGGGTGATAGTTTATCGGCTTATTGTTGGAATTGCGGGGAGTGCATAGATGTTTGTAAAAAAAGGGCATTAGATTTTTATTGGGCAGAGCTAAGGGTTAAACCGTTATGTAATACTAATCTCCATCAGGTTCAAAACGATACCCAACCCCTGGATGAGTCAAGATGAATCTAGGGTTTTCTGGATCGGGTTCAATCTTTTTTCTAAGCCTTCTTATATGAACATCTAAAGCCCTACTCCAAGAGTAGACTTCTTTGTTAGGCCAAAGCTGGCCACATAAAAAATCTCTTGAAAGGACTTTTCCTTGATTAGATGCCATGAGATCAAGAAGGTCATACTCCTTTTTGGTAAGTTTAATAGGCTTATCATTTAGAAATACTTGTCTCTTGGCATGATCTATTTTAATAGCCCCATAGGAGATCTTTTTATCTTCTCCCATAGAACTTCTTCTTAAGCAGGCTTTAATACGTGCTTCAAGTTCTAGATATTCAAAAGGTTTTATTACATAGTCATCTGCTCCTACCTCAAGCCCTCTTATCCTGTCTTGAAGAGCATCTCTAGCTGTAAGCATGATTATTGGTACATTAGATTTTTTTCTGATTTGTTGGCAGACAATTATGCCGTCTATATCTGGTAACATCAAATCAAGTAAGATGAGGTCTGGGGCAAAAGTTTCAAAGAGTTTTAATGCGTTTTTCCCTGTAGTTGCCCCCTCTACTTCATAACCATCTAGTTTGAGTTGTTCTTTTAAAATCGTAAGGATATCTTGATCATCTTCAACTATTAGTATTTTTCTTTGATTCACTAAATACCTCCTGTTTGTTTTTATTAATAAGAGGTATGGTTATGTTAAATGCTGTTCCCTTATGGGTTGGCTGAGAGATCCAAACTCGTCCTCCATGGGCTTCAATTATTGCTTTTACAATAGCAAGTCCTAAGCCAATACCCTCACTTGCCTTTTCCCCTGCACGTCTAAAAAATTTCATAAATACTTTATCCCATTCTTCTTTAGGTATCCCTGGGCCATAATCTTCTACAGTAATTTGAGCAAAATTTTTATTGGAACTAAGTTTTACTTCTACACTTTTGTTTTTAGGAGAAAACCTTATAGCATTTGATAATAGGTTTGAAATAGCCTGTTCAATACGGTTTCTATCTATCATGGCAATCAATGGTTGTTCTGGAGGGCTATATTCTAACTTTACCTTTTTATCCCATGAAATAGGCATAACCATAAGCACTGCGTCTTCTATTACCTCAGAAATATCTGCTTCCTCAAGATTTAATTCTAGTTTGCCAGCTTCTATTTTGGCACAGTCAAGTAGATTCCCAACCATTGTGGATAATTTTTCTATATTCCTCTGTTGTATCTCTAGATAAGACTTAATATCTGGATTATTTCCATATTTTTTATACATTAGTTCTGTAGCCCCTTTTATGGCTGTTATAGGGGTTTTTAGGTCATGTGTGACATTTGAAAAAAAGTCTGATTTATATCTTTCAACTTGTTTTAATTCGTCATAGGCCTTTGAGAGTTCCTTTACAGCCTTTTCAACTTCGTGTTTTAAGATCCTTTGTTGGTTTGCTAAAGAGCTTATCATACGATTAAAGCTATGAGCGACCTTTTCCCATTCTTTACTTGCTTTTAGTTCGACTTTTACATCTAGGTTCCCTTGTTCAATTTGATCTGAGGCATCTTTTAGATGATTTAATGGAGCAATAACAAATCGTCTTAACATTAAATATAGCAAAGAAAGCATGAACAAAAATATAGCTAACAAATAGAATGAAAAGGTGCGTCTTGTCTCAGAGATTGTCTGATATATAGAGTCTGCAGGGAAAGAGATACTTATACATCCTAATACCTCTTTGTTTAGATATAACTTTTTAGCATGGCAGTTTATACACTCATTTTCAAAAATGAGTGGTGCAGCATACTTAAATAATATATGTCCCTTAATTTTTATAAGTTGACAGTAAGATGTTGCTTTTTTTGCCTCAAATAGATTAATAGCCTTTTGTTCAAATTTAGATGGAGAGTGGTCAGGATTTATTGCATTGTTGACAGCAATTTTTACTCGGTATGGCATTTTTTTAGCAGCAAATCTTGCTATTTTTTTAGTAAAGGCAGAAGGGGTGATCTTTTCATAGTCTCCGTCTTTTGTTTTTATATACAATCCTCCAACACTTGATATCCACTGCCGTGTTAAAACAATATAGTGATATATACCTAGAGCTTGGTGTTTAAGCTGAGCAATTAAAATATAATTTTGTTGCTTATCAAGCCAATAAAAAAATATTGACCAAAGGATGCCAAAGATTACTAATAGCCATAAAATGATCTTTTTACCTAAAGAAGAAGGTAATAGCTTCATTTTTCATTACCAAATTTTTTTAATATACTAATTTTTTGTTAATAGTTTCAATAAGTTCAATTAAGTTTTTTTTGGTTACTTGTTGTCTTGTCTTAATCTCAGGAGAAAATATTTTAATCTTTAGTTCTTCAAACATTATATCAAGTTTTTTTATAAGGTTAAGGAGTTGTGTATTATCAAGTTGATTGGCAATAATTTTATTTTTTATACTATCGAATTCTTCTTTTATTTTTAAGATTTCTTGTTGTTTTTGAAATTCTTTTGCTGGATTATTATAAGCTCTTTGTATTCTTATACGAAAAGCCTCTAAATATCTAGGTAGTTGATAGAGTTTTTCTATATCTATACTTTGAGGGAAGTTATACGGTACCAATATATTCAATTCATCTAATAAATGATTAAACAGAGTATCTTTTTTATAGATTTTTAGTCTATTTATATGTAAATTTTTTAATTCTTGATATATATCAACTTTTAAGGACAATATTTTAATAATTTGTTTTATTAAGTTTGTAGCATTAGCTACTAAATTGCTTCTTATAGATTCTAATATTAAAGAAATTTTCTTAGGATTTTTTAATATCTCTTCAACGTCTATATTAATGATATTATCAACAACATAGTTAAATATATCATTATGTAGTTCTTTTGAGTGTCCGCAATTTAGAAGTTTTAATATTAGATCTTTAGGAGGTTTTGATATTTTATAAATGTAATTTAGTTGCTGAGATAGTTTCTTTTTTAGATATTCTTTTATTGCATAGTGGGTATGATTTTTAGCATCTTTTAAGGTAGGGAATAGTTTTATCCATAACTTTTTATCTATCAACTCTAAACCAAAGTATAACTTTTGTTCTGTTTTAACTCCATCTAAAGGCTTAGTTATTGTTATATGGTCTGAAAATTGAGGAAGGCTTTCTAACTCAAATGGACCTTTTTCATATATCTTTTTTACATCTTTTATTGTTTTGTCTTTGTCAAATTCCTTTTTTAGCTTTATATCAAATTGTTGTTTTAACCCTCTTAAATCTCTACTATGGGCAATAATCTTATCTGCCTTACCAATGATCTCAAATCTCATCAGTAAATGTCTAGGAAGATTGTCTAGAGACCACATTGTCCTTTCAACTTTGACTCCCCGTTTTTTTAGCACCAGTTCTAAGGCTTCTAACAAAGGCGCTTTAGCAAACTCCAATTCTTTTACTATCTCAGATGCTGTCTGATTAATAGGAATAAGTTTTTTCCTTATATTTTTAGGAAGAGATTTTAATAAGTATTGAACTTTTTCTTCCAAAAATCCGGGCACAAGCCATTCAAATGGCCAAGGATCTATATCTGGCAAATCCTTTAGAGGTATTTTTACACTTATACCATCTTCTTCTTTAGATGGAGAAAATCTATATGTAAGTTCAAACTCTTTACCATTTATTTTGATAGTGCCTGGGAATAATCTTAGCTCTTCTTCTTTTGGATAGGATTTTAATATTTGTTCCTTAGAAAATTTTAAGATATCCTGTGATCCAAATCGGCTTAGTACCAACTTTAGACATCTTTCATTTACAATTAGTCCTGAAGGTAGTTTCTTTTTTTCATGTATATTAAGATGGGATGTTGCCCATTGTTCTAACTTAGAAATAGCCTTTTCATATATAGAAAAGATAATTTCTTCTTCTACTAAGATATCTGGTCGTCTAGTTCGATCTTCAAGTTCTTTTATCTCTTCTATAATCTTTCTGTTGTGTTCTAAGAATTCATATTTACCTAATAGTTCACCTCTTACAAGCCCTTGTTGTATAAATATCTTTCTTGATTCATGTGGATCAATTCTTGAGAAGTCTACAAGACGCTTTTCTACAATTGTAAGTCCATATAGGCTTACTCTTTCCCATGCTACAACACTAGCCCGTCCCCTGTGCCATCGTGGTTCAGACCAAATCCTTGTACAAAGGTGTGGGGCAAGCTCTTCAACCCATTTAGGATTTATTTTAGCTACTGTCCTGGCAAAGAGTTTTGTTGTACGTACAAGTTCATAGGATACTATCCATTTAGGTTGGGCTTTAAACAAATATGAAGAAGGGTGAATATAAAGCTCCTTTCCCCTTGCTCCAATATACTTATGTCCCTCTTTATTAAGGGCTATATGACTTAAAAATCCTGCTAATATGGCCATATGGATTTGTTCATAATTGGCAGGGCTGTCATTTATTGGAAAGTCTCCACACTCTTCTAATATATCCAAAAGCTGCTTGTAAATATCCTCCCATTGTCGCATATGGTTATATGAGAGAAAGTGTTCTTTACAAAAGTTTCTTATTTCTCTATTACTTGCCCCTTTTTCTTTTAACCTTTTATAACTATTCCATATACGTAAAAAACCTAGAAAGTCTGATGAAGTATCTGAAAATTTATTGTGCATTTGCTGGGCTTTTAATTGCATTTCTATAGGACGTTCTCTGGGATCTTGAATGCTAAGGGCTGCAGCAATAATTAAGATTTCTTTTAAAGCATTTTGTTTTCTTGCTTCAATAATTATTCTTGATATACGAGGATCTAATGGCAGTTTTGCCATCTGATGGCCAATATGAGTAAGTTTATTATGATGGTTTATTGCTCCTAATTCTCTTAATGTAAGGTAGCCTTCTTTAATTGCTTTTGGTGATGGGGGGTCTATAAATGGAAAATCTGATGCAGAGCCAAGTCCTAGGTATAAAAGTTTTAGTATAACTTCAGCAAGATTTGATCTTAATATCTCTGGTGGAGTAAATTGGGGCATGTCTTCATAGTCTTTTTCACTATAAAGTCTTATACATACGCCAGGTGCAAGTCTGCCAGCTCTACCGGCTCTTTGATCTGCACTTGCTTTAGAGATAGGTTGTACAGGAAGGGCCTTGGTATGAGAGCTTATGTTATATCTAGCAATCCTTGCTAGTCCAGAATCTACTACATATTTTATACCAGGTACGGTTATAGATGTTTCTGCTACATTAGTTGCTAAAACAATCTTTTGTCCTGAAAATGGCTTAAATATCTTCTGTTGTTCAAAGGAGGCAAGCCTACCAAACATTGGAAGTACCAAAACATCTTTATTTTTGAACCTATCTTTTAAGAGATTTAAGGTGTCAACAATATCATTTTCTGTAGGCAAAAATACTAGAATATCGCCCAAGACATCTTGTTTTCTGATTTCATATACCGCTCTTAATACTTGTTCACTAAGAGGAAGTTCTTCTTCTGAATCTTCAAAAGTCATATATCTTATATCTACCGGAAAGCTTCTTCCTGACACCTTTATAACAGGAGCATTTTTAAAGGCCTTTGAAAATTGTTGAGTATCTATTGTGGCTGATGTAATAATAACTTTTAGATCAGGCCTTTTAGGTAGGATTTTTCTTAGTAACCCTAATAAAAAATCAATATTTAAGCTTCTTTCATGAGCTTCATCTACAATGATTGTGTCATAGTTTTTAAGTAGCTTATCTCTATGTACTTGGGCTAATAACAGTCCGTCTGTAGCATATATTATGCGAGAAAGAGGGCCTGTTTTGTCTTTAAATCTTATTTTATATCCTACAATCTGTGGACCAAATTCACCAAGCTCTTGAGCCACTTTTTGAGAGATGGTAATAGCTGCTATTCTCCTAGGTTGTGTGCATACAATTGGAGCCTTTTTACCTCTGCCTGCTTTAAGACACAACTTAGGTAGTTGGGTAGTTTTCCCTGAGCCAGTCTCACCTGTAATTATAAGTACTTGATGTGTTTTTAGTGCTTCAATAATTTCATCTTGATGGTTATATATTGGTAGTTCTTTTGGACATGACAAATCCAATTTATTCCAGACTTCATCTGGTATTTCTCTTGTTCTATAAGTCATAAATTCTATGCGGAAAGTTCTTTTAGTACCTGTTGCTGGAGTTCTCTTAATCCTCTACTTGGCTTTACTTCCATGTTAGGTGTTTTTTCTATATCTTTAAATTCGTTAGGAAGACTTTCTAATTCACTAGAAGCTCTAGCTTTTATAGTATTTAGGTTCTCTTGGTGTACAATCTTTCCTTTTTCCATAACAGGGATAAGGAGAGGGATTGCCCCTTTTACCTTTTCATCTCTAAGTCCTAATATGTCTCTTTTTATAAACCCTTTTTCATCAAGGCATCTATAGATTTGTTTTTTACCGCTCCATGTAACCTTTTTTGGGGAAAGTTTTGCTACTGCTCTATCTCCTATTTCAACCATTTTATATACAGTATTTAGATATGGTGCATCTGCTGATACCCCCATCTTTGTACCTACACCAAAGGCATCTATTGGAGAATCTTCTTTAATAAGTTGATTTATCTTGTATTCATCAAGCCCTCCGCTTACAAATATTTTAACATATTTTAATCCTGCTTCATCTAAGAGCTTTCTAGCCTTTTTACTCATTTCAACAAGATCTCCGCTGTCTATCCTGATCCCTATGAGTTTTTTACCTTTTTTTTCCATCTCTTTTGCAACTTTTATAGCACTGTGTGTACCTTTTATAGTGTCATAAGTATCTACTAAAAAGACACTATTATTAGGAAAAAGTTTACAAAATGCTCTAAAGGCATCTTCTTCTTTATCAAAGGACTCAACAAAAGAGTGTGCCATTGTACCTGTAACAGGTATACCAAACATCTTTCCTGCAAGACAATTGCTAGTTGCTACAAAACCCGCAATATAGCTTGATCTAGCTACTTTTAATCCTGCTTCTATACCTTGAGTCCTTCTTGCAGAAAAATCTATCACTGCTTTATTTTTAGCGGCTAATACACATCTAGCTGCTTTAGATGCAATCATAGTTTCAAGATTTATGGCATTTATTATAAGTGTTTCAACAAGTTGAGCCTGTATAAGTGGTGCTGTTACCTCAAGTACTGGTTCATTTGGGAAAAATATAGTTCCTTCAGGCAGTGCCCAAACATCACCTTCAAAATGGAATGTCCTTAAAAATTCTAAAAAGTCTTCAGGAAACATCTTAAGAGATTTTAAATATAAAAGCTCTTCTTTTGAAAATGAAAATGATTCTAATATACTTAATGCTTCATATAATCCTGCTGAAATAAAAAAGGATCTATCAGCAGGGGGCTTTCTCATAAAAAGGGAAAATGTAGCTTTTTTATTTAGATTTAGCTTAAAGTAGCTTGCTGCCATTGTAAACTCATATAAATCTGTAGCTAGGCAAAGAGAGCTCTGTCGAATCTCCACTATCTCCTCCTTTTAAGGGCTTTATAAAGAATTTTGAGACATTTATAACCTAAAATTTGTTCTAGTACAAAGAAAATAGGTAACTGAGTTTGACAATATTGGCAATGGTATTTAGAATGATTTTTATGTTACTAGAGAAGATTACAATGTTAGAATTTGAACAAGGGCTTAGACAGACAAAGTCTGTAATAGTACCTTTTGGTTCTGTAGAAGAACATGGTAACCATCTCCCTCTTGGTACAGATACTGTCCATGCCTATGAACTTGCACATCTAGTAAGTCAAAAAAGGCCAGTATTTGTTGCTCCGCCCTTATGGTATGGGCTTTGTAGAAGCACAAGCAGGCATCCTGGTACACTAACTATTACTCAGCCTGTGTTAAGATCTATTACAATAGAGATAATAAAGAGTCTTTATCAACAAGGACTTAGAAATTTCATTTTACTTTCAGGACATGCTGGTTCTACTCACATGGCAGCTATCATAGATGCTGCAGATACAGTAATAAAAGAGATAGAAGATATAAACATTGCCGCCCTTTCTATAATTGATCTTATAAAGATGTTAGATGATAAGCTTATTGAAACTGAGGGGGATTCCCATGCAGGAGAGGTAGAGACTTCCTTGATGATGTTTTTAAGACCAAAAGATGTCAAAGGAACTAGCCCAAAAGAGTTTCCCACCTTTCCAGCATTTATAATTACAAGAGATAAAAGAAGATTTTGGCCTAATGGGGTTTGGGGAGATCCTTCAAAGGCTAGTATTCAAAAAGGAAAAGATATATTGGAAAAAGAAGCGCAACTATTAGTTGATTTATTAATTAAACTTGAGACAAATAAATTTTAAGTTAAAACCTCTTATAAAAGAAAGGGTATATTATGAGGCAAATAGATCGAATAAAGTTATTTATACCAATCATATTGGCAGTTTTTTTAGTTTCTGCTTGTCATGCTCAAAAAAAGCCTAAGGAAAGGGGTCCTAAAGCACCTGACTTTACTCTTGAGGATCTCAATGGCACAGTGGTACATCTTTCAGATTTTAAGGGGAAGGTGGTACTTTTAAACTTTTTTGGTACATATTGTCCACCTTGTAGAATGGAAATTCCTGGTTTTGTAAGGCTTCAAAAAGAATTTGGGCCAAAAGGCTTTCAAGTTATAGGAGTTAGTGTTGATCAAAATCCTCTTTTAGTTCTTCCAAGGTTTATAGGAATATATCATATAAATTATCCAATACTTTGTGCTACAGATAAGGTCTTAAGGGATTATGGTAATATATATGCAATCCCTGTGACAGTACTTATAAGTAGAGATGGTATTGTATTAAAACGATATGTTGGTATGGTTACAGAAAATACTCTTATCCCTGAGATTAAAAAGGCTTTAAAAGAACATTAAGGCTTTAAAAAGCCTTGACAAAACCAAAAAAAGTGTTAAGTAGTCTCTCACACAGAACAAGGGCCGTTAGCTCAATTGGTAGAGCAACTGACTCTTAATCAGTAGGTTCGGGGTTCGAGACCCTGACGGCCCACCAAGAAGAAAGTAAAGGGTTAGAGGTTTTCCTCTAACCCTTTTTGTTTTGTAGAGAATTTTCTATAATCTATTAAAAATAAGCTTATAAGTAATAATCATAAGAAGTATTAAAGCTCAATAAGTACCATCTGAGCTAAGAGGATATCTACTTTGGTTATATAACTTAAAAAACAACAAAGAAGATAGGATTCCATCTCTATTCAAGTTAATCTTAACGTATATTCTGGTAGGTCATAGTTAATATTGTTTTTAGTTCTCTATTCTCATACATCATAGAAATAATATCTTTCTTTGTTAAAGTAATATCTATATTACTTGGAAGTTTCCACATTGCTCCTGTAGCAGGATCTACTATTAAGAACCCAATAAGCCCTCCAAAAATTATGTTTCCTATATACCAACCGTCTAATGTTGCATCTAAGGTGACTAATTTTGTATTATATCCAGGCAAATTAAAACATACATCATATTGAGCTGGAGAAAAGAAGCCATGTTTTGCTTTTAATGTGACAATGCAGGGTGTCTTACCTTTATATATTACCCTCCCAGCTTTAGCATCCTTTATTGTCACTTGAGCTCCTGAAGGAGCGCTATTAAAAGATACAGGATAGTCAGATTTGCTAATGATACTTGCGCAACCACTAATCAATAGAAGGGAAATTAAACAACTAGTTAATAAAAAATTTCTTTTCATTTTATGAATCCTTTTGTCCTTTTGATGTATTTTGGTAATCAATATGTATAATAACCAAAACAGTTAGTTTTATAACCTTAACTAATCTATAAACTTTTTCTTATTTTACAAAAATTTTTAACTAAAAAATTAATAATGTAACTCTTGTATAGAATATATCAGTAGTTGTCAATCAAGATGTTGCCTAAAAGAGTAGTAAATTAAGCAGTCATAGCTACAGCATTTTAGGGTTTGATGAGGTAAGATTAAGATGTACTGCCTCAATCAGTAACCAATGTCTGGTTTTTCCTGCCCAGCGTTTTGGATGTTTAGCTCTGGCATAGTTATAGGTTCGTTGCCTTTTGCATAATATATTAATATCTTTACCTCTATGTTGTTGTTCAGGAGTGAGGAATCTAATAGCACTATGTCTATATTGATAATTATACTAATTAATGAAATCTAATGTCCAGTCTCATGCATATTCCAGGGAATCAAAATGTCCAGGATAGCCAGGAAAATATTTATTTTAAAAAAGGATTCACAAAAGGGATTGTTATCACCAACATGAGCTCTGGAGAATAAAGGTGTTATACTCACTCTCTGCATAGTAGCTAGCACTAGGTCAAAATGGAGCACCAGATTGTTGTGAGAAATCGTTTTTCAAGATATAGTAACGTCTTAGAAGTTGTAATGCCAATATATCACTTTGAGTCTCATAAACTTCAAAGCCAACAATTTTACGACTAAAGATAAACATATAAAGATAGTAAAATTGTCCACGAACAGTTGTAGCAAGTAAGTAATATCCCATGACTATACCTGATTGGACGCTGTAGCAGTAAAATGCCTGGGTTTAGAATGGGTTCCGGGTCTGGTAGGAGTTCTGTTAGTAAATTGATTGAACCATTTCAATACACTATAGAAGAACTTTTTTCTTTTTATCAAGAGATTTGGAAGATGGATTATCAATATTGTTTAAACAAGCCTGTTTCTAGGTTTCAAGCATATGAAAATAACCACCTTTATTTCTACAAAATTCAGAGATCTAAACTTCAGACATGGAAGCAGTAGCAAAAAGATATCCAGTTTTTCCTGGGAAGAAAATTTGTGTTGTTTCATAGTGTCTACTTGAGGCAAAAGTTGAGATTTCCATAAAGGGTAGAGTAAGCGATATTGTTCATTTTAGCAATCTCAGTCAGGGAGTAAAAGCCATCAAGGATTTGTTTACAAACACTTTGTTTAAATGTTAACTGCTTTTTATCCTTTTGTTTATTTTATCAGAATATGGTCTATTGATTTAGTAGTTTTAAAATTCTTATTCTTCATTAAAAAAGCATTTGCATTTATTATAATCTTTCCAAAATAGTCTAAAAATCCTAATTCAATACTCAGATTATCTTTTTATTTTCTAATATAGAAACAGGATCTACTAAATGATAAGAAAACCAAGACTGCCAATTTTGTGCACCTAAGGCTATTGCCAGTAGTTCTGTGAAATGAAAAGTTGGTATCTTTTCCTTAAGAGTGCATCTAATCTCAAGGTTTAACTGACACATTGCACATGCAGTTACTAAACACTCTGCCCCACTTTCTATTGCAGTACCAATAATTTGATTCACCGCTTCTATTGTAGCAGGAGGTTTGGCAGCAGACAAAAATGTACCACAACACTTAGTAAGGTTGGGCCACAAAACTGTCTGTGCACCAAAGGATTCCATTAATCTCTCAATTAGCCCCCGGTAGCAATGATAAAAACTTACAAGCGGTGGTCGAGAAAGCATGCAACCATAATAAGGTGCGACCTTTAAACCTTTAAGTTCTCTTTTTGCCCTTGATTGTAAAAACTTTGGATCCATCTCTGCTAATATCTCTAAAAAATGCATTACAGGCGCATTGGGATCAATAGGTCTTTGCCATCTGTTTTCTAAGACAAATCTTCGATGAGGATCAACCTTGACCATCTGTTGTGATTGGTGGAAATTGTGAAGACAATTTGGGCACATAACCATAAGTATTTCATCTGGTGGTAAAAGTGATAGATTCCTTAAAGATAGATCTAGAGCAATCCTTCTTTCAATACTATGGGCAGAGGTAGAACCACAACAGTTCCAGTCTGGTATATCTATAAGCTCTAAATCTAAAAATTTGGTTACTTCCATTAGAGAACGATTACATTCTTTTGCAGTAGTAGCAAGTGAACATCCAGGATAGTAATATAGTCTCATACTCTTAAAGCTCCCATCTTCTAGTAAATATCTCTTTTATTTCTTTATTGTTTTTCACCTTAGAGGGACTAAGATCAAGCTTTCTTCTCGATAGCATTTTAAGTCCTAGATTAAAATCCTCAAACCACTTATGAGTTCTAGTCTTATAATCCAACATTATTTCAAGTTTGTGGGTTCTACCATGATTCTCTATGGAATTCATAACAGAACGATGAAATTCTAAGATTGTTGGTTCTGGAATGTTTCTTTTTTCTTCTATAGCAATGCTTCTTAGAGTATCCATTAGAGAAACAATATCTATAGCCTGCGGACATTGGTTTGAACAGGTATGACAACCAACACAAAGCCAAATTGTAGAGGAAGAAAGTACCTCATCTCTTAGATCATATTGGATAAGTCTAATGAGTCTGTTTGGAGGATATTCCATAGAAGTTGCAAATGGACATACACTTGTACATCCTTGACACTGAATACAACGCATTACCTCAATTCCTGATAGCTTCTCAATCTCCTTTGCAAAACTAAAGTTTATATCCTTTTTCTTTATGTTTAAACTTAAAGTACTTACTTGATCCTTCATTTCTCAACTCTTTCTCAGTTAGTTGGTTAAAAACTAAAAAATGTTTAACTCCAACTTATTAAATCTTTAACAAGTATCGGATATGTTCACAAAAGCCTAAAGCTATTTTAGTGATCAAAACTGCTCCTTCCATCTTTTTGGAAAAGCAAATATAATCATAGTTCCACCTTCTTTTCTGTCTTCAAATAAAAGTCTACCTTGATGCTCAATAAGTATCTGACGAACTACACTAAGTCCAAGTCCTTTTGTAGTTGGGGTTTTACCCTCTAAAATTATTTCTCTTATCTCTTTAGGTAATCCTGGACCCCTATCACCTACTATTACCCTGGGGCCTTCTTCATTTAATTCTACTCTTATTAGTACTTCCTTTCCTTCATCAGAAACATCTAGAGCATTTCTAAGCACATGCAATAGAGCTATCTTTAATATTTTTTTATTCGCCTTTATAATTATAGGTTCTTTTGAAAGCTCTAACTTAACTTTTATTCCTTTTTTAGCCTCAAGCCTAGGTAAAAACTCTTCTACCACTTCCTTTACCAGTTGATTTAAATCCTGCTTTGTAAAAAATTGAACATTAAGCCTTGCAACATTTTCAAAGTTTCTAACAATCTCTTCAAGTTTTTTAGCTTCATTAAAAATCGCCTTTATCTTTACCTTTGTAGACTCATCTACCTTTGCCTTTTTTAAAAGTGCTCTAGAAAGCCCTCCTATAGCTGTAGCAGGATTTCTAATCTTATCTGCTACCTTAAGAGCCATTTCAGCCAAAGTTCTCTCTTGTGCAAGTGCTTCAATATCTCTAGATAAACTTAAAAGTTCCTTATTCATTCTCTCAAGTCTACGATTCTGTCGAGCCTTTTCCTTTAATAATCTAAGGACTTCCTCATGTTTTATCCTAAGATTTTCAATATATGCATCTTCATCTTTTGGAAATATTTCATCCCTAATCTCTTTTTCTCGTCTCTGTAGATCTTCCCAAGAAATCCTCTCACTCCACTTTATACCAACCACCTTAAGAGGAGTTCCGTTATAGCCACCTAATACCTCCATATAATCAAATATCTTAGAAAGGCCCAAAAAAGGATGTAGCTCTTTTAAGTCCTTAAGAGAAAGTACACATAGATTACCGCCTTCTTTTTCTTGTTTATAGCAAGGGCTATTCCCTTCAACACTAATCTCAATCCCAGCTCTGCCTTTATGTGAAGATACAAAATAAAATGAAATTTTCCCTCCATTTGATAGTTTGACTAATGCCCTTGCAAGCTCTGAGGCAGAGGTTGAAACTTCAATTACCTTTAACTTTCTGAAATAACTTACTTGGGCAAGCATCTTTGCCTTAAGACGCACCTTTGGTATATCTGAATCTTTACTAACTAACAGCGTAAAGATATGAAGTCTATCCTTAACTATATCTTTTGTAGTTAAAGTCTCCACTTGATCACCAAAATAGCCGCATCATCCTTGATATTTAAGTGTCTAAAAAGCAATTGGGTCCAGATTAGTGTAGATATATCCTTTAACATATCTGAATTCTCAAATCTTGGAATCCTACCAACTCCATCAGTATAAAGAACAGCAAATACACTTTGGTTCTTTGATAGATCAATTGGTTCTTTGAATCTAAAAAAATCAACAGGATGAGAAAATTCATATAATTTATCATCTAATCCTAAGGTTAACCTTAAAGACCCCTTAGCCTGTATATGTAATCTCCTTGACTTATGATCTAATTGTAACATTATCATTGCTAAGCCCTGGGTATCACTTAAAGAAAACTCAAGGCTTTCTAATATATGTTTAATAGGCATCTGTGCTGGTATCATATTTAGCATCTTTATAGCTTGGCAAACTGCCTCTGCTGCACCATTTCCACGACCAGAACCATCCATTAAAACAAATCTGGTAAAAAATGGATTACTCACAACATGTACTCCATCTCCACATACACTGCTTCCCTGCATTGGCTCTAATAAAGATGAAAACTCTACTTCATCATTCATAAGGGGTAAATGAGCATCCTCATCCCAAATCTGACTCACCAATATAGTGTTCCAATCAATATCACTAACATGAGGACAAGATTTATTAATATCACTTTTAGAACATATAGCTACACGATTTGACAACCTGTAAATAGCCCCAAGACCAGTACCAAGGGTTTCTGTAGCACTTACTCCATCTAACATAGCCCTTTTTATGGATGATATACCAGGACCTTTATCAAAACTAGAGATAGACAGAAAAGGGATGTGATTCAAAAAAGATAGATTAATCTTTAATAGTCCTCCTTGTTTGGCATGTTTCACAAGGTTTGTTCCAATCTCACTAACAACAATGGAGACTTGAGCACATCGCCTTTGGCTAAAACCAGCCTGTTGTGCTATGTTAAGAGCTATGCGTCTTGAGATAGCTACATCAGCTTGTGTAGTAATAAAAATCTGTTCAGATATGGGGCTATGTCCTCTTCTATGTGTTTCTATACAAGACCTATTCACATCAATCTTTCCAAAGCGTGATCTACATCTATAGCAAAATCCACCCCGGAAATCTTTATACCAAATTCTAAAAGGGTGATTATGGTGGGAGCTTTGAGTCCACTTATAACTGCCTTAGCCTTTAGCAGGGAGGCAATCGATGCAATATTAGAAAGTTTCGATGCAAGATACGAATCAACAACATCTATATTAGATAAATCAACTATTATTCCTTTTGCACTGCTTCGCACTATTTCTTTAGATAAACAATCTAGTAAAGTATTTATATCAGTGTCGTCTATCTCTTCACTGATATGCACCAAAAGTATTGAACCAATTGGTGAGATAGAGAATTTAGAATCTCTTTTCGGCTCCATTTATCTCTTAACTAATTTCTTTATAGTATCTTCTGAAGAGCTATATTTAATAAACTCAGAAAGTGCCATGTGTAAGGCATCACTCATTCTTCCTTGAACAACTATATTGCTCATATCCACTCCAATTTGAGCCATTGTACGTGCTATATGGGGACTAATACCTGTAAGTATAGCCCTACTTCCCATCAGTTTTACTGCATCTACTGTTTGTAGTATGTGATTTGCCACCTCTTCATCAACAGTAGGAACCCCTGTAATATCAATTATTACAAATGGTGATCTTGTTCTCTCTATAGCTTCAAGGAGTCTTTCAGTAGCAAGTTTTGCTCTATGACTATCTAAAGTACCTACCAAAGGCAGGGCTAAAACTCCATCCCATACCTCTATGACAGGAGTAGAAAGCTCAAGTATCTCTTCTTGAAGATGCCTTATGTCTTCCTCTCTCTTTTTTAAGAGTTCTTCTTGTTGCTTTACGATTATTCGTTCCTTTTCAAGACGTTCACTTATATCAATAAAGTGTTCTACACAACCTATAGTCTTACCTTCAAAATTTTTAAGTGGACGAGCTGCATACTCTATAGGAATTTCCTTTCCATCTTTATACATTACTGAGAGTCCTCTTATAGTGGAATTCGACTCCACAGCCCTTCTACAAGTACACTCTTCAGTATTACACATAGGAGTCTTAAATATCTCCCAACACTTTCGATCAAAACACTCTCCAGGACTCTTCCCTACCATCTCTGCAGCGGCCTTATTGACCATTAATATATTGTGTTCTTTATCAATAACAAAAATTCCAGATGGAACAGCATTTATAACTTGATCCAAAAAGGGATCTTGATCAAAATCAATAGCGATCTTACTCATGAATAGATCCTTTTGTTAAAAATGATACAATCTTATAATTTAAGAATGCACTAGAATCTACACTAGGGTCAAGCAAAAAATCCCTGCTTGGGTTTAAAATTAAAAATGAAGGGCAAAACAGATAAGCAATAAGATAAATTAAAATTAACTACACTATAAAATTAAATAGCACATTGTTTATTAATAAATCTTTTATTTTGAGATCTTATAAGTGCCTGATTAAAAGCAATTTGAATAGGATCTGCCTTTTTAAAGAATCTACATTTTATAACTGGCAAATTTATAATAGATGCAGTCTTACAAGAGGCTCTATGTCTACAACTTATACATATAGAGGAACTTGTAAACGTAAAATCTAATACTATATCCTTAACTGTAGGTTTTATCATGCTCCTCTCCTCTAAAGTGTAGATTTTTGCCTACATTTTTTAGCTTTAAATTTTAACCAAAGCTAAGTTTCATCCTCTTATTCCTACATCTTTTATATTATTTGCAATAGATATGCCCTTATTTATTTTTCGGAAAGATATTGGATCAATCTTAACAGGTTCCTCTATTTCTTCTTTATCAAGTTTATAGGGTTTATAAGGTAGTTTTATAATAAAAGTTGTACCCTTGCCTAATTCTGATTTTACCTGAATATCTCCACCATGAGCATTTATCAATCTATGTACAACAGAAAGGCCTAATCCTGTACCATCTGCCCTTGTTGTAAAAAAGGGATCAAAGATATGTGGTATATCCTTTGGATCTATCCCCTTGCCCGTATCTTTTATAATTATTTCTACAAAGTTGTCTCGCTTATGTGCATGAATACTGATTTCACCTCCTTGTTGAGATAAGGCTTGTCTTGCATTTAATACTAAATTCAATATTACCTGCCTAAATTGGTCTGGATCCATTACTACATTTAGATCCTCACTTATATCTAAATTAAACTTACAAGGCGGGAGCCCCTTTCTCTGGGATATAAGTTCAATGATTGTCTTTATCTCTTTTAATATAGCAACGGGTTTACCTGCCCCTTTTTCTGGTCTAGCATAAAGCAAAAACGTCTCTGTTAGCCTGTTTAATCGCTCACTTTCTCTAGTTATAATCTTAATAAGTCTTTCACCTTCTGGTTTTATAAGATCTGCTTCTGCCAAAAACTGAGCTGCACCACAAAGAGAAGCCAAGGGATTTCTAATTTCATGAGCAAGTCCTGCTGCCATCTCCCCTAGTGCTGCAAGCTTATCCATGCGTTGAAGTCTCTCTTCTCTAGCCTTAATCTCTGTTATGTCTTGAAATATAAGTCCAAAGCCAATACTATGGCCTTCTTCATCCGTAAGAGGGAAAATAGAAATACCTAAAAATTTCTCCCTACCTGTTTTATCTTTTAAGATTAATTCATTTCTATTCATGTTATTATCCTGATTAATAGGAGTTACAAGTAACTTGTATGCCTCTGGCCATATATCTTTTAAGGGTTTTGCATAAAATAGCCCAATATCAATATCTAATATCTCTGAAGCAGCTTGATTAAAGAATGTAATCCTTAACTCATTATCTACAGTGATAAGACCAGATCTAATACTCCTTGCTAAGTGACGCTGTATTTGCTCCATTCTTCTAAGGTCTACCTGCGCCTTACTAAGCCTTGACTGAATAAGCTTAAGCCTTTGAGCAAGAGTTACACCAAGGGCAGCTGTTATGTTAAAAGCAGCCATGTTTAAAAAAAAGGTAAACATACTACTGTTTGAATTAATATGAGGCCAAAGACAAAGAAGAGCGAATGCTATGGTACTTAAAACAGCAGATACTGTACCGCCAGTTCTCCCCATTAATAAAGAGGCGCTTACTATTATGAGTGGATACAAAAAAGTAAAAGGGCTTCTTGATTCTCCCGTCCAATAAACAGCAAGTGTTACAAGTAGCACATCGATTATGATCTGAGACCAAATTAAAATAGAAGTAGCCCTACCCCACTTTGCCCAAATGGCATATATAGCAGAAAGCAAAAAAGAAAGTCCTAATAAGAGACTTAATCTTATAGTTGCAGGATTTGTTGAATTAGAAAAACGGGCTCCTACATAGGTTACAACCAAAAGTAAAAGTAAGATTATAACCCTTCCTAGGGTTAGCCAATTTAAAAGCCTAAGTCTTTGTCCTTTAGAGTCTATGTTTTGCAAGTCTATACCTAAAAGACCTAAAATTAATCCCCAAAAGTTTTGCTGCCTCTGTCTTAACACCACCTGTACGTTCTAGTGCCTGCTTTAAAAATCTTCTTTCAATGGAGTCCAAAAAGGCATCTAGATCAATTCCTTCTGCAGGTAACTCAAAGGGATTTGTTTCTTTTTCTTGTTGTTTATTATTTTGTTTAGCCTTATACTGAGCAAGAGAAAGACTCTCTGGCAATATTAAATTTGATGTAGAAAGTGCAACACTTCTTTCTATGATATTTTCAAGCTCTCTAACATTCCCAGGAAATGGATATTCCATAAGGGCTTTCATTGCATAACTTGAAATCCCCTGTAGAGACTTCCCTTGTTCTTTAGAATACTTATCTAAAAAATACTGAACTAATACAGGAATATCTTCCTTTCTCTCCCTAAGCGGTGGCATATGAATATTGATTACATTCAATCTATAGTAGAGATCCTCTCTAAATCTGCCTTCCATCACTTCTTTCTCAAGATCTCTATTGGTAGCGGAGATTATCCTTACATCTACCTTTATCTCCTTAGTACTCCCCAATGGTGTAAATGCCCTATTTTGTACAACCCTTAATAGTTTAACCTGAAGCGTGGGCGGAAGCTCTCCTATCTCATCTAAAAATATTGTTCCATAATGGGCTAATGCAAAAAGCCCTTTTTTCTCACTAACCGCTCCTGTAAATGCACCTTTTGCATGACCAAAAAGCTCACTTTCTAAAAGATTTTCTGGGATTCCACCACAATTTACTACTACAAAAGGCTTATCCTTGCGAGGACTAAGATCATGTATAGCCCTTGCTACAAGCTCTTTACCTGTTCCGCTTTCACCAGTTATAAGAACATTTGAGTTACTCTGTGCTACACGAGGAATAAGTTGAAAGACCTTTAACATAGAGGGACTTTTAGCTATCATCCCTCCTAACCTATAAACCTTCTCACCTTGAGAAGTCCCAAAACTCTGAGGCTTTGATGAGACCAATAAAGCCTGCCTTACAACCTTTCTTAGTTCATCTAGATTAAATGGCTTTGTAATATAGTCCCAAGCTCCCTCCTTCATTGCAGAAACAGCAGTCTCCATAGAGGCAAAGGCTGTTATTAAAATTACTGGTAAGGAGGGATACTCTGCCTTTATATGTCTTAATAAAGAAACACCATCCATACCAGGAAGGCGCACATCACTTAGGACCAAATCTATAGACTCTTCAGCCATTACTTGAATAGCTTCCTCTGCTGAAGCAGCAAGAAAGACACGGTAGCCCTCTCTTTTAAAAAAGATCTCTAAAAATTCTCTTAAACTAGTATCATCATCTACAACTAATACACTAGTAGTATCTTCCTGTTGTGCTTTATTGAGCTCGTTTTTATCAAAGATTAATTCTGCAATATCCATAACCAACTTGCCTCCTCACCTTTCTTATCGTCAAAAGAGGACAGCAATTAATATTTCAGATAACTATGAAGTGAAAACAGAGGGATAAAAAGAAATGAAAATAAAATATAGGAAAGAGATTAAAGATTATAAAAGATTAAGTAGATCAAAAGTTATAAAAGAATCACATACAGTAAGTATTGCTCTACCCTTTAAGGTCTTACCCAAAAATGGTGAATTATAGCTTTTACTATATAGATTTTCTTTGCTAACTTTAAATTCTAAGTCTGGATCAATAATAACAAAACTTGCTGGCTCACCAATAGTTAAAGAGCTTGGCTTTAGTCCAAGGATTTTATATGGATTTAAAGATAGTTTTGCTATAAGCTCCATTGGAGTTAGATATCCATTTCTCACAAGTTCAAGAGAAAGTGGGATACTTGTCTCAAGTCCTATAATACCATTAGCAGCTAGAGGAAATTCTAGATCCTTTTCAAGCTCACTGTGAGGAGCATGATCTGTAGCAATAACATCTATTGTCCCATCTCTTAACCCATCGATAATAGCCTCTACATCTTCTTTAGATCTTAATGGTGGATTCATTTTAGCATTTGTATTATAGCCAATAACTGCCTCATGAGTTAGAGAAAAATAATGAGGAGCTGTCTCTGCACTTACTCTTATCCCTTGTTTTTTAGCCTCTCTTATAATGTTTACAGACTCTTTTGTACTAACATGTGCAATATGAAGCCTTGCTCCAGTAAAGGCTGAAAGCCTAATATCTCTGTAAATAGCCACTTCCTCTGCTGCAGAAGGAATGCCTTTTAACCCTAACATAGTAGAAATAGGGCCTTCATTCATACAACCTTCTTTACTGAGTTCAAGCTCTTCAGAATGAGAAATGATGAGCATGTTAAACCCAAGTGCATATTCAAGTGCTACACGCATTACATTTGCATTTACTACAGGACGTCCATCATCTGAAAGAGCTATTGCACCAGCCTCTTTCAGGTCTCCAAATTCTGTAAGGCTTTCTCCTTTTTGTCCTTTAGTAATTGCAGCAATGGGATATACTTTACAAAAGCCCTCTTTTTCTGCCTTTTCTAAAATAAATCTAGTAACAGATGGACTATCATTTACAGGATTGGTATTTGGCATACAACAAACAGCATTAAATCCACCAGCAGCAGCAGCTCTTGTACCTGTAAGGATAGTCTCTTTATATTCTTCACCAGGCTCCCTTAAGTGAACATGCATATCTATAAGCGCAGGACAAAACCACTTACCTCTTAGTTCAACTGTCTTTACCCCTTCAATATCTTCAACATGTCCAATAGATGCTATTTTTCCATCTTTTATAAGGATATCTGTCTCTTGATCAATGTTGTTAAGAGGATCAATAATCCTTACACCCTTAAAAACTACGGGAATATCTAACTTGTTTACATCTCTATTCATCTATAACTCTCCCCTGAAAGTAATAACACTAAAAGTGCCATCCTAACTGCTACACCATTTGTTACCTGATCAAGTATTATGGAATTAGTAGCATCTGCTACATCAGGGGTCATCTCAACGCCTCTATTAATTGGACCAGGATGCATAATTAGTACATCTTTAGATGCAAGCTTAACACGCTTTTTATTTATTCCATAACGAATCGAATACTCTCTAATAGAGGGTATTAATACTTTACCCTGCCTTTCTTTTTGTATTCTAAGGGCTATTATTACATCTGCTCCATCTAATGCTTTATCTATATCTAGCTCTAGCCTTGCTCCAAGCCTTTCTATATCGCGTGGGATTAAAGTTGCAGGACCACAAACAGTTACTAAGGCACCCATCTTATTAAAGGCTAATATATCTGAATGAGCTACTCTACTGTGTTTTATATCACCAACAATTACTACCTTTAGTCCTTTAAAACCTCCCTTTTTTTCTCGTACAGACATTAAATCTAATAAGGCCTGAGTGGGATGTTCATTCATTCCATCACCAGCATTAATCACACTTGCATTTATCCTATTAGCTATAAGATGAGGGGCTCCAGAACAAAAATGACGCATAATTACAATGTCTGGCTTCATTGCCTCTATATTTCTAGCAGTATCTATGAGAGTTTCACCCTTAACTACACTGGATGTACTAGCAGATACAGATACAGTATCTGCACTTAGCCTCTTAGCAGCTAGCTCAAAGGAAAGACGTGTACGAGTACTTGGTTCAAAAAATAGATGTACAACTGTTCGACCTCTAAGGGTTGGAACCTTTTTAATAGGACGATCTAATATCTCTTTTAAAGAATCTGCTGTATCCAAGATAAAAGCTATATCTTGTGTACTTAATTGATTAATACTCAATATATGGCGGTGAGAAAATTGTATCATGACAAAAAAAAACCTCCTTTCATATTAATAGGAGGCATGAATCTAAAAAATTTTTATGTATGTTTATTTTTAGATAAACCATAAGTTAATTAAACATGTATCATAATTACTAATTATTAGTCAAGAAAAGTATTATTACATCAATGAATTACCATGCCAATCCTATTCCACCTGACATCAAATGTAATAGGATTCCATGACCAATATATTAAAAATGCCTTTCCTAATACATTTTTTACAGGCACAAATCCCCAAAATCTACTATCATAACTCTCATCTCTATTGTCTCCCATTACAAAAAGTTCACCTTTTGGGACCTTAACAGGTCCATAATTATCGCGTGGACTCATACTTGCTGGCAGTATTTTGGGATCAAGATGTATTACACCTGGAGGGTCATGAAATAATTTCCCATCTACATACACTTTTTTATTTATAATTTGAACAGTATCTCCTCCAAGTCCAATTACCCTTTTTATAAAATCTTTTGACGGATCAAGTGGAAATATAAATACTATTACATCTCCTCTTTTTATCTTACCTCCTGGAATCCAAAGGGCACGAGTAAAAGGATTCCTAACCCCATAGGCAAATTTGTCTACTAATATATGATCACCAATAAGCAAGGTTTTTATCATTGAACCAGAGGGGATCTTAAAAGCCTGAACAATAAAAGTCCTTATAAAGAGGGCTAGAATAAGGGCTATAATAATAGCCTGAACATATTCCCAGACACTCTGTCTAAAGTCTTTTTTTGGTGGATCTGACTTTTTATTTTGGTTTGATCTTAAGCTCATGAACATGAAACAGGATAATAGACCCAAGCCTAGAGTTATGCAAGCCCTTTAAAGAAATATTTTATTAACCATAAAACTAGACCTTTAATACACTTAAAAATGCCTCTTGAGGAATCTCTACCCTACCTACTTGTTTCATACGTTTTTTACCTTCTTTTTGCTTTTCAAGTAATTTCCTCTTACGGGTAATATCTCCACCATAACATTTAGCTGTAACATCCTTTCTAAGTGGAGCTATACGTTCTCTAGCAAGCACCTTAGAGCCAATAGCCGCCTGAATAACTACTTCATAAAGCTGTCTTGGAATAACCTTCCTTAACCGACTTACAAGCTCTCTACCTCTATAGTAAGCTTTATCTTTATGAACAATAATAGATAAGGCATCCACTGGTTGTTTATTTATAAGAACATCAAGTTTTACAAGTTTTGACTCTTTATATCCTAAAAATTCATAGTCCATAGAGGCATAACCACGACTAATTGATTTGAGTCTATCATAAAAATCTAAGACAATTTCATTAAAAGGTATCTCATATATAAGCTGTACACGGTCTGTAGTGATATACCTCATATCTATTTGTTGCCCTCTTTTCTCATCACAAAGGGTCATAATACCACCAACATATTCCTTCGGAACATATATTTCCATTCTCACATAAGGCTCGGCAATCTTAGCTATCTTATCTGGACGAGGCATCTGTGCAGGATTTTGGATATATATTACACTTCCATCTGTTAAAATTACTTCATAAGAAACAGAAGGCGCTGTTGTTATAAGAGAAAGTCCATATTCACGCTCAAGCCTCTCTTGTACAATTTCCATATGAAGAAGTCCTAAAAAACCACATCTAAATCCAAAACCAAGAGCTGCAGAGGTCTCTGGTTCATAAGTAAATGCTGGATCGTTTAACCATAGTCTTTCAACTGCATCTTTTAGTTGGTCATATTGTGCAGATTCTACTGGATATAGACCGCAAAAGACCATTGCCTTTGCAGGCTTAAACCCTGGAAGAGGCTTCTGCGCAGGCCGTTGCGCATCTGTTATAGTATCTCCAATTTGTGTATCACGTACACTTTTAATACTAGCAGTTAAAAAACCAACCTCTCCTACACTTAGTTTGGAAGTCTCTAGGGTATGAGGAGTAAAAACCCCAACCTTAGATACCTCATAAACCTTACCAGTAGACATCATTTTGATCTTTTGCCCTAGATATATCTCACCATCTACCACCCTTATCATTGCAACAGTGCCTTGGTAATGATCAAACCAAGAATCAAATATTAGGGCTTTTAAAGGGGCATTGGGATCACCCTTAGGAGGAGGAATCCTCTTTACAATTGCCTCTAGGATTTCTTTAGTACCAATACCCTCTTTTGCACTAGCTAAGATAATACCTTCTGTATCAAGCCCTATTATTTCTTCAATCTCTCTTTTTACCCTTTCAGGATCAGCACTTGGAAGATCAATCTTATTTAAGACAGGGATTATCTCCAGATCGTTTTCAATTGCAAGATAAACATTAGCAAGTGTTTGAGCCTCCACCCCTTGACTTGCATCAACAACTAAAAGCGCCCCCTCACAAGCTGCTAAGGAACGAGAGACCTCATAAGAAAAATCTACATGGCCTGGAGTATCTATTAGATTTAGCTCATAAGTTTCTCCATCATCAGCTTTATATTTAAGACGCACAGTTTGGGCCTTTATAGTAATACCTCTCTCTCGCTCGATGTCCATTTTATCCAAGAACTGTTCCTTCATCTCTCTTTTTGAAACAGCTCCTGTAAATTCAAGAATCCTATCTGCAAGAGTAGATTTACCATGGTCAATATGAGCAATTATAGAAAAATTTCTGATCTTTTTGGGATCTGTCATACTTTTTTATAAATGTACTCCTTTATTTGATATAAAAAACCGTTGTATGTGTAACGCAAAATATTAACTCTTTCAAACCCTTTCTTAAAAGCTAGCCATTTTTAGAAGATTATAGAATATCGCAGACAAAAGTTTAAGTGTCTCCAAGATCCTGCCGATTGTATGGGTGAACTAAAAAAATAAATTTTAAAAAAATTAACTATATTCTTAAATGGAGCATTCATGAAAATTTCTCTATTTGATCAAATAAAAAGGGCTCCAAAGTTAACTCTTGGATTAGATATAGGTTCTCATAGCATAAAACTAGTAGAATTAGTTAGAGACAAATCCTCTGATGGAGAAATTTCTTATACAATAAGAAAAGTAGGAAGAATCATTCTTCCAGAAGACACAGTTATAGACGGCTCTATAGTAGTCCAGGATACTCTAAAAGACATTTTATTAAATTTAATAAAGAATCTAAAACCTAAGTATCGATATGCTGCTACTTCTATAGCTGGTTACTCAGTAATTGTAAAAAAGATAGGAGTACCATTTATAGATGAAAAAGAAATAGAAGAAAATCTAATTATAGAGGCTGAAAATTATGTACCTTTTGAAATAGAAGACGTATACGTAGATTTTCATATTATAGGAACATCCTCAGATGAAAAAGAAAAACTAAGTTCAGAAATCTTTTTAGTTGCTGCCAAAAAAGAAGTTGTTGATGAATATGCCAATGTACTTCAAGAAGTTGGACTTGTCCCTGCAGTAGTAGATGTAGATGCATTTGCTCTAGGCAATGCATTTGAGGTTTCTTATGGGGATCCTGATGAAGCAGTTGTGTTAGTTGATATAGGTGCTAGCAAAACCAATTTAAATATCGTATTTCATGGTAACTCCCTATTTACTAGAGATATGGCAATAGGTGGTAACCAATTAACTGAGGCTATAGCTGATGAATTAAATCTTACTCATAGTGAAGCTGAAATATTAAAGATTAAAGGAACTCAAGATCAAGACATATTTAACAGAGTACAAAATATATGTAAAGACATTGCACAAATGTGGGTAGATGAAATTAAAAAAGCTATAGATTTTTATAAAAAAGGAAATGAAAATGAAGAAGCATATCCTAAACATATAATCATTAGTGGTGGATGTGCTTTAATGAAAGATTTAGATAAATTCTTTAAAAAAGAATTAAATATTAATGTACAACAGTTTAATCCTTGGAAAACAATAAAGATAGATAAACATATAAATCCAGAATACTTACAGTCTATAGCTCCTCAAATGGTTATAGCAACAGGATTAGCTTTAAGAACGGTGGATGTATGATTCGTATAAATTTACTACCAGTTAGAGAATGGCGCAAAAAGGAAGAAGTTAGACAACAGATATCTATCTATATTTTATCTATTATTCTTTTGTTATGTATATTTTTAGGAATAAGTATTACAATACAAAAACAAATAGATTCTAAGCAGGAGAAATTAACTAATTTACAAACTAAAATAGTTAAATTAAAAAAAATAAAAGCTGATATTAATAAGATTAATATAGCTAAAAAACGTATTAAAGAGAGGTTTAATATTATAGAGAAATTACAAGCTAATAGACAGATAACTGTTAAACTATTAGATCAATTAGTTACGGCTATACCAATAGATAGACTATCATTAACACATATAACATTTAGAGATAAAATTCTTAGATTAAATGGTATAGCATTAGATAATCACACAGTAGCATTATATATGAAAAGATTAGAAAATTTACCAACTTTTAAAACAGTAGAACTTATAAACACAAAAAGAAGAGCTATAAATGGTCATGATTTAATGGCATTTAGTTTAAAAGCAATTATTAAAACTAATTCTCCTAATTCTAAGCGGAAACGAAATAAATAAAGGAGAATAAATGTGAGGACACAACAACTATCAATAAAAATTCCTCCTACTATATTTGAGTTTGTATATCAATTAGAATCATGGCAAAAGGTAACTATATTTGTAATATCTTTGATTATACCAATAGTAATATTTTGGTTTTTATTCTTAGGACCTAAAATTAATCAGTTAAATACTCTTAATGAACGTATTCCACAATTAGAAAAACAAGTAAATATCTTAGAAACAAAAGCACAAAAATTACCATTAATAAAAGAAGAGTTAAAACTTATGCAAAAAATTCTAAAAAGAGCTTTACAATTGCTTCCAACTAAAAAGGATATTCCATCTGTATTAACTCAGATTTCCACTTTAGGGAATGAATGTCATTTAGAGTTTATATCATTTCAACCTAAAAAAGAAATTATAAAAGGTTTTTATGCAGCTATTCCAGTATCAATTGTAGTTCAAGGTCCATTCCACAATACCATAAGCTTTTTTGATAAGGTTACCAGAATGGCACGCATCGTACATATTGAATCAATTGATATGGGTGGAGCCAAACAAAGCAAAGCAATATGGTCACAGACTGTTAATAGCATATCTAGTTCTAAAACAAGTAATAATACAAGTAATAATAAATCCACTTCAGATAAAAGTGTAGGTGGTAGTTGGATTATAAAGACTACATGTCAAGCTATAACTTATAGATTTTTAACTAAACAAGAGATAGCAAAACAGAAGAAAAAGAGACATCATAGAAGATGATAGAATAAAGAGGTAGGATTTAAAATATGAAAACGATACATATTAATAAATTACTATATTTGATTATTCTATTGTTGAGCTCTATAGTTATATTTAGTTGTAGTTATAATAACAAAATTAAAATAGTACCTCACAAAATTAACAAAATAAATATAAAAAAGGCTGCTGAAACTTCACCAGAAATTGTAAAACTTAAGGCTAGATTAAAATCGCTAATAAATCCTCATTTATATGTATACAACCCTATAGGTAAAGTTGATCCTTTCCATCCATTTTGGGATGTTGGTATAGTTCAAGTAAAAACATCACCTATGGCCAAGAATAATAATAAAAGATGTCTTACTTCACTAGCATGTATGGATGTAGGACAATTAACATTAGTTGGTGTAATTCTACCTAAACACGGTAGACCACTAGCTATGGTACAAGATGCTGCTGGCTTAGGATATGTAGTACATATTGGCACAAGAGTGGGTACACATAATGGAAGGGTATATAAAATATTACCTGATAGAATCATCATAAGAGAAAAAATTAAAAACTTAAATGGTAGATTTGTTTATAAAAATACTGTTATGCTCTTACATCCGGAGGGTGAACAATGAGAGTCTGTTTAAGGTACAGACATATATTTATTATGTTTATAATTATAAGCTTACAAGTCTTTATAACAACTAATAGTTTAGCTAGAGAAAAATATGCTAATAATATTAATAGTTGGATATCAGAATTAAAAACAAATATCTCTAAATCTAGACTACTAGTTATAAGTAGCAAAGTAAAACATAAAAAGACATTGAAAAATTCATACAAAAAATGGACTAATAGAATTAAATATAGAACCATTAAAAATTATACTATTAATAATCCATTTAATATATATGGAAAAGCTACAAGGATAAGTGTAGATTTCTATAAAGCTGATTTACATAATGTATTTAGATTACTAGGGCAAGTAAGTGGAAAAAATATAGTTGTAGATGAAGGAGTAAAAGGAACAATAACACTTTCGATGAAAAATGTGCCTTGGCCATTTGTATTACAAGTTATTGAGAACTTAAAAAATCTTCAATGTATTGAAAGATATAATACTCTTTTAATATATCCTAAAAATAAATCTATAGAATGGAATCCTGAAGGTGTAGAAGGAGCAACAGGGGAATTAATATTAGGCAATAATTCAGTATTTAATCATACATCTAATAATTTAATTATAACAAAAAAACTGATGCATACTGCTCTAGCGCCTAAAAGCTCTGAGGCCTTCTATCTTATTTCTAGAGCTGAATATGCCCAAGAAAAAGGCAACTATGAAGAGGCAAAAAGATATTTTGAAAAAGCATTTACCTTTTGGCCTGAAAATGCTCTACTTGCTGAAAAAATAGCTGCGATTTGTCTAAGTAAATTACATGATAATTTGTATGCACTTAAATGGGCACAAAAAGCATTAAAGATAAACCCTTATAGTTCAGTAGCTGCTTCATATGCTGCTATAGCATTAGCACGTATGGGAAAAAACAATGAAGCTAGAGCATATTTTGAGAGATCTCTTTTAGCTCATAATCCTCCACCTTCAGTATATTATAACTATAGTATCTTTTTAGAAAAACAAAAAAACTATAGGCAAGCCTTAAGAATATTAAATAGATATGAGAACATAGCTGGTCCATCTGTATCTACTATGCTTATAAAAGCACGAATTTATAATAAAATAGGACGTAAGAAAGCAGCAATAGATGAATATAGAGCTGTACTATTAGCTGGACCTGATGTAGATCAAAATCTAAAAAAATTTGCTAAAGTTCAGATTAATAAAATAAAAAAAGAGTTGAATAAAAAATCTACAATTAAAACTAAAAAATTAAATAAGGGGGCAAAAGAAAATGTTCAATAGTAGCAAGCTCCTCAATAAAGATAGGATATCAAGAAATTATATACTGCTATATTCAATAATTATAAGTATTATAATATCTTTATCTAGTTGTGCTAACCTAAATACAAAACCTAAAATTGTTAACAACTCCAAAAGTCATATAAATAAAACAAAAGAAATAAAGAAAGACCAAAATACTAATAATGATTTATTTTCTTTTTCTCAACTTTCAGATCTATCTTCCAATAATACAACTACTACATATACAAAATGGCAAGCTCAATATCAAATAAGTGATATCCAGCTAGCCGAAAGAAATAGTGGTAGGCCGAAAATTAAGGTAGGGGCTGATATAATAAGTAAAAATGGTCCGGTTACACTGTGTCAAGTTATCAAGACACTTGCTCAATTAAAAGGAATGAATGTTAGTTGGGCTAGTGATGTAAATCAAAAAGCTTTAGTTGATGTAGATATAAAAGCTGACGATGATTTTTGGGATGCATTAGATAATGTCCTAAGACAACTGGATTATTATTATATCTATAAAAATAACACGATTATTATAGGCTATAAAGAAACAAAAAGGTTTTATTTACCTATGCCATTTTTATCCAGTACTTATAATAGTAGTGTAGGAGGAGATTTATTAGGTGGAGACCAAACAAATTCTGGTATTATGAAAGGTAATTTGTCTTTAAATTATACAGGTAAATCAATGGATATATGGGATGCTGTAGCGAAAAATTTAAATGAAATATTACAATTAGGTGTAACTCAAGGTGCAGAAGATACAAATTCTACTATGGTTAGTAAAAATAAAAAAAATCATAAGTCTTCTAAACGTGTAATCGTGTCTAAAAGTAATAATAGAGGATTTTTCTATACAATAGATAAGCCTCTGGGGATAATTACTGTAACTGCACCAAGGTCTATATTAGAACAAGTAGCAGAATACATAAAGGCATTAAAGAAAGAATTATATAAAGAAGTTACCATAGAAGCAAAAATTATAGAGGTCCAACTCAATAGAGATTCTCAAACAGGGATAGATTGGGCTAATTTATTATCAAATTCAGGAATATCTGGACATATATACTTTG